>NZ_LZJE01000026.1:0-53637 GCF_001666865.1 Mycobacterium sp. E136 | reverse complement strand
CCAACAACCGCGCGCTCGGCGAGACCCGTCAGCGCCGCCGGTAGCTGTAGAACCGGTAGCGCAGGCCCGACGCGCTGGTCAACCAGTCGCCCGCCGCGCCGATCCAGGACTCGTCGAGCACCGGGGCCATCACGTCGGCGTCCTGGCGCGGCAGGTCGATCTCGATCTCGGTCACCTCGCAGCGCGTCGCGAGCGGCAGGGCCGCCAGGTAAATCTGCGCGCCGCCGATGACCCAGACGGGATCGTCGGTCAGCGCATCGTCCAGCGAGACCACCACCTCCGCCCCGTCGGCGGCGTAATCGGGCCGGTGGGTGAGCACCACGTTGCGCCGGCCCGGCAGCGGGCGAACCTTGGCGGGCAGCGACTCCCACGTCAACCTGCCCATCACGACGGTGTGGCCCATCGTCAGTTCCTTGAACCGCGCCTGGTCCTCGGGCAGGCGCCACGGAATGCCACCGTCGCGGCCGATGACGCCCGAGCTCGACTGGGCCCAGATCAGCCCGATCTCAGACCGCAACCGGGGCCTTGATCGCCGGGTGTGGATCGTAGTTGAGGATCGCGATGTCGTCGTAGGTGTAGTCGAAGATCGAATCCCGCGGCGCGAGAACGAGTTCCGGATACGGGCGTGGGTCGCGGCTGAGTTGCAAGCCCACCTGCTCGACGTGGTTGTCGTAGATGTGGCAGTCGCCGCCGGTCCAGATGAACTCGCCGACCTCGAGTCCGGCCTGCGCGGCCATCATGTGGGTCAGCAACGCGTAGCTGGCGATGTTGAAGGGCACCCCGAGGAACAGGTCGGCGCTGCGCTGATACAGCTGGCACGACAGCTTGCCGTCGGCGACGTAGAACTGGAAGAACGCGTGGCAGGGCGGCAGCGCCATCTGCGGGATCTCGCCGACGTTCCAGGCCGAGACGATGTTGCGGCGTGAGTCGGGATCGGTCTTCAGCAGTTCCAGCGCGGCGCTGATCTGATCGATGTGCGCGCCCGACGGCGTCGGCCACGACCGCCACTGCACGCCATAGACCGGGCCCAGATCGCCTGTCGGAGAAGCCCATTCGTCCCAGATGGTGACGCCTCGCTCCTGCAGCCAACGCACGTTCGAGTCGCCGCGCAGGAACCACAGCAGCTCATAGACGATCGACTTCGTGTGCACCTTCTTCGTGGTGATCAGCGGAAAACCGGCCGTGAGGTCGTAGCGCATCTGGTGGCCGAACACGCTGCGGGTGCCGGTGCCGGTGCGGTCGGACTTGGGGGTACCACGCTCCAGAACCAGCCGCAGGAGATCCTCGTAAGGGGTGGCGATCGGCACGTCGGTCAGCATACTTCCAGACCGGACGAGTAGAACGGAAGCCATGCCGAGCATCTCCGCGACCGTCACGACACCCGACGGCACCTGCCCCGTCACCCTGCACACCCCGAACGGACCCGGGCCGTGGACCGGCGTGGTGATGTACGTCGACGCCGGCGGCGCCCGCGACACCTTCCAGGAGATGGCCGCACGGCTGGCCGGCTTCGGCCACGCCGTGCTGCTGCCCGACGTGTACTACCGCCACGGCGACTGGGAGCCGTTCGACATGCGCACCGCGTTCAGCGATCCCAAGCAGCGCAACCGCCTGTTCGGGATGATCTCCTCGATCACCCCCGACATGATGGCCTCCGACGCGACGGCCTTCTTCGACTTCCTACAGTCCCGTCCGGAGGTCAAGGGCGACGCGTTCGGGGTCTGCGGCTACTGCATGGGCGGGCGCACCTCAGTGATCGTCGCCGGGCGCGTGCCCGATCGGGTCGCCGCGGCGGGGTCGTTCCACGCCAGCGGGTTGGTCACCGACGAGCCCACCAGCCCGCACCTGCTCGCCGACCGGATGAAAGCGACCGTCTACGTGGCGGGCGCCGAGAACGACCACGGCTTCACTCCCGAGCACGCCGAAACCCTCGACAAGGCGCTTACCGCGGCGAACGTCGCCCACACGGTGGAGTTCTACCCCGCAGGGCACGGCTTCGCGGTTCCCGACAACGCCCCCTACGACGAAGAAGCCGCCGAGCGGCACTGGATCGCGCTTCAAGAACTGTTCGAGTCCGCCCTGCCCAATTGAGGCCCAATTGGGCATGACCCGGTACCCGTGCCGGGCCGATACGCGACGATGATCCGATGGACGATCAGGATCCCGGCGCTCACCCGGACCACGAGGACGTCGGCTCGCGCATCGACCCGGTGCTCGCCCGCAGCTGGCTGCTGGTGAACGGCGCCCACTACGACCGGTTCGCGCCCGCCGTGCGGTCCCGCGCCGACATCGTCGTGCTGGATATCGAGGACGCGGTGGCACCGAAGGACAAGACCGCCGCCCGTGACAACGTCGTGCGCTGGCTGAACGAGGGAAACACCGACTGGGTCCGCGTCAACGGATTCGGCACGCCGTGGTGGGCCGACGACCTCGACGCACTGGCCAAGACGGCGGTCGGCGGGGTGATGCTGGCGATGGTCGAATCCGTCGACCACGTCACCGAGACCGCCAACCGGCTGCCCAGGGTGCCGATCGTCGCGTTGGTCGAGACGGCCCGCGGGCTCGAGCGCATCACCGCCATCGCCGCGGCCAAGGGCACGTTCCGGCTGGCCTTCGGCATCGGCGACTTCCGGCGCGACACCGGCTTCGGCGAGAACCCGACGACGTTGGCCTACGCGCGGTCGCGGTTCACGATCGCGGCGAAGGCCGCGCACCTGCCGAGCGCGATCGACGGTCCGACGGTCGGTTCGAGCGCACTCAAGCTCAGCGAGGCCACGGCGGTGTCCGTCGAGTTCGGCATGACGGGCAAGATCTGCCTGACGCCCGAGCAGTGCGCGACGGTCAACGAGGGCCTCTCCCCCTCACCAGACGAAATCGCCTGGGCCAAAGAGTTTTTCCTCGAATTCGAACGCGACGGCGGTGAGATCCGCAACGGCTCGGACCTCCCCCGCATCGCGCGCGCGAACAAGATCCTCGATCTGGCCCGCGCGTACGGCATCGAGGTCTCGGAGTTCGACGACGTCGACGACCCGGCGCACATCCCGGCGCCATCGGACACGTACCACTACTGAGTTCCGTGCCGCCTGCGTATCAGCATCTGCAGTGACCGCAGCAGACCGCGCGCGGCGTAGATGCCCGCGACCACGGTCGCCAGGATCATCACGATGAACATCAACAGCCAGTTGGTCCGGTGGTGGTCGACGTTCCACCACACGATCGTGAACAGGATCGCGCACAGGAACACCACGATGTCGCGCCAGTTCCCGCGATACGACAGTGCCACCAGCCGCAGGTCGCGGCTGCGCTCGGCGGCGCTGATCATGTCCTCGATGCGATGGTCGATGCTGGCCTTGAGCCGCGCCTTGAGTTCGGGTTGGTCGTCGGGGATGCGCTCGAGCAGATCCATGTCCTTGGCGATCATGCCGCGGAAGTCGGGCCCGCGGAGATTGCCTGCGGCGATGCCCAGCAGCGCCCCTCCCGCCAGTGGCGCTGCCCCCAAAGCGACTTCGGCGATTCCAGGCATGGGTTATTCCTCCATCAGCGTCGCGGCCAGTGTGCCACCGAGCTCGTAGGCGCGTTCGCGCACACCGGCGTCGATGCCGCCGGTGACCTCCAGCGCATCGGCGGCCTTGGCCAGCGCGAGTCCGGTCGCGAGCTTTTCCACCGCGTTGACCGCGCCGACGGTGTCGTTGTTGCCGTGCACCCACAGCCCGTAGGGCCGGCCGCCGACGTGGTCGAGGCTCGGGTAGTACACGGTGTCGAAGAAGTGCTTGAGCGCGCCGCTCATGTATCCGAAGTTCGCGGTCGTCCCGAACAGATAGCCGTCGGCGTCGAGCATGTCGGGCAGGGTGGCCGCCAACGCGGGCCGCACCACGGTTTCGACGCCCTCGATATCGGGGTCCTTCGCGCCGGCCAGAACGGCCTCGAGCAGCTCGCGGGTGCCCGGCGACGGCGTGTGGTGCACGACCAGCAGCGTCTTGCTCATCGGAGCCCTCTGCTCTTCGCGCAAGCGCTCATCGTCCGTGCTCTTCCATCTCGACCGCCTTCTTCATCGCTTCCCGCGCCCGGCTGCGGTCGCCTGCGTAGTCGTAGGCACGTGCCAGTCGATACCACCGCCGCCAGTTCTGCGGGTCGTTTTCCAGCTCTGCACGCACCGTGACGAACAGCTCGTCGGCGGCGTCGCGCTGGATCCGACCGGACGGCATCCGCGGCAGCGCGCTGACGTCAAGTTCCATCCCCTCCTCGCGGGCGATGCGGGCGAGCCGCTGGTGGGCCAGCCCGGCGCGCAGCGTGCTGAGCATCGCCCACAGCCCGATCAGCGGCAGCGCCATCAGCGCCAGCCCGAGCCCGACGGCGGCGGGCTCGCCGGTCGTGACGAAGGCCATCGCGAGGCGGCCGAGCAGCACGAAGTACACGACCAGTGCCACACACATGAAGCCGATCAGCAGTTGGATGCGCAGGACGCGCCCGCCCTCGGCCATCACAGATCGAGCAGCGGCTCGATACCCACGGTCAGCCCGGGCCGTTCGGCCACCCGTCGCACCGCGAGCAGGACTCCGGGAACGAACGAGGTGCGGTCCAGGCTGTCGTGGCGGATCGTCAACGTCTCGCCTTGCGTGCCGAAGAGCACCTCCTGATGCGCCACCAGCCCGGCCAGGCGCACCGAGTGGACCGGAACGCCGTCGATGTCGGCGCCGCGCGCGCCCTCCAACCCGGTGCTGGTGGCATCGGGGTTGGGTGGCATGTCTTTTCGCGCCTGGGCGATGAGGCGAGCGGTGCGCGCAGCGGTCCCGGACGGGGCGTCGGCCTTGTGCGGGTGGTGCAGTTCGATCACCTCGACCGACTCGAAGTAGCGAGCGGCCTGCTGCGCGAAATGCATCGACAGCACGGCTCCGATCGCGAAGTTCGGGGCGATCAACACCGCCGCGCCCGGCTTGGCGTCCAACCACTCGCGGACGGTGGCCAGCCGCTCGTCGGTGAAGCCGGTGGTGCCGACGACCGCGTGTATCCCGTTCTCGATGAGGAACTCGAGGTTGTCCATCACGACGTCGGGGTGTGTGAAGTCGATGACGACCTCGGTCTGGCTTTCCGTCAGCCGACTCAACGGGTCGCCGGCGTCGACTCCCGCGGTGAAGGTCAGATCGTCGGCGGCCTCAACGGCCTCGACCATCGTCGTGCCGACCTTGCCCTTGGCGCCCAGTACTCCGACTCGCATGGCGTCACCTTATCCACTCGTCGCATCCACCCACAGCGGGCGCGGTGCTCCCCTACCATCGGCGCATGCGCGGCGCCAAGGTGTTGATAACCGGTGCGACGGGTCAGGTCGCCGTTCCGGTCGCCGAGGCGCTGGCGGCCGACAACGAGGTATGGGGAATCGCCCGGTTCACCGATACGGCGACGCGCGAGAGGCTGGAGAACCGCGGGGTGCACTGTCACGCGGTCAACCTGGCGGTCGGCGAATTCTCCGGCATTCCTTCGGACTTCGACTACGTCCTGAACTTCGCAGTGGCCAAGAGCGGCCGATGGGACAAGGACTTGGGTGCCAACGCCGAATCGGTAGGGCTTCTGATGGCCCACTGCCCCGACGCAACGGCGTTCCTGCACTGTTCGTCGGCCGCGGTCTACGACCCGCCGCATGACGAGCCGCGCACCGAGGACACGGCCCTGGGCGACAACCACAAACACCTGTTCCCGACGTACTCCATCTCCAAGATCGCCGGTGAGGTCGTCGCCCGGTCGATGGCCCGCGCGCTCGGCGTGCCGACGACGATCGCCCGGCTCAACGTCCCGTACGGGGACAACGGTGGATGGCCGTTCTTTCACCTGGAGATGGTTCTGGCGGGCGCCCCGATCCCGGTGCCGCCGGGCCCGCCGGCGCTCTACAACCCGATCCACGAGGAGGACATCGTCGCGACGCTCCCGAAATTGCTTGAGGCGGCGACGGTTCCGGCGACGACGGTGAACTGGGCCGGCCATCAGACGATCAGCCTGCAGGAGTGGTGTACCTATCTCGGCACGCTGGTCGGTCGGGAACCGACGTTCGAGGTGGACGAGCATGCGTTGCGCGGCAACCCGGTCGACGTCGGCCGCATGCGCGCGATCTCCGGTGACACCACCGTGGATTGGCGCGATGGGTTACGCCGGATGGCCGCGGCCTTCCACCCTGATCTCGTCGCGGGGTAAGACTTCACGTCTCCCGGAAGGCGGGTATGACGTGACGAGCCAAAAGCCGCATCTGGTCGAGCATCTCGTCGACGGTGTTCGCGACGAACAGGGTGGCGAAGAAACCGTCGAGGCCGGCTTCGGCGAACTTCTCGACCTTGGCGCACACCTGGTCCGGGGTCCCGATGAGGTTGTCGGCCAGATACTTGTCGAAGTCGATCCCCTTCATCATGGTGTTTGTCAGCGACCTCCGGAACAGATCGAACGTCGAGTGTTCGACCCGCGATCCGGCCTCCTCGGCCGTGTCGGCGATGCACACGACGGTCTGCAATCCGATCGTGATATCGGACGGATCGCGACCCACCCCGTGGGCGTATTCGGCGATACGGTCGCGGCCCGCCGCGATCTCCGCTGGGCCGGTCTTGGCGGGCAGCCAGCCCTGGCACCGCTCACCGGCCCGCTTCAACGCGCCCTTGGCGTTGCCCCCGGAGAAGATCGGCAGCGGTTGCTGCACCGGCTTCGGATACGATTCGACGTCGACGAATCTGCGGTGCCTGCCGTGGTAACTCGATCTCGGTTGCTCGAAGAGAACGCGTAGAGCCTCGATGCCCTCCGTCATCAGGTCCACCCGTGACGCGTCGGCGAGATCGGGTGCGACGCTTTCGAATTCGTCGCGATAGCCTCCGGCGGCCACCGCCAGCGTCACCCGGCCTCCGGAGACCTGGTCGAGCGTCGCGACCTGCTTGGCCAGCAGGACCGGATCGCGCATGGGCAACACCAGGATCCCGGTGCCCAGGCGGATCGCCGACGTCTTGGCCGCGATCGTCGCGAGCATGATGAGCGGTTCGAAGTAGTCCGGCGGCCGGTCCCACGCGTCACGGACGAACCGCTGGGTGCTCAGATGGTCGTTCCCCGATACCTCGTCGTAGCCCATCTGCTCGGCTTCCACGGCTATCCGCACCACGTCGTCGGCCGTGGCGAATGGTATCGGGTAGGCCATTCCCGCCAGACATGTCGGCGCGTCGACGCCGAACAGCACGTAGTCCATTGTGACCCGATCGGGCCTTCCAGCAAGCCCTTCGCCCTAGAGCGGCGAGGCCCCCCGCAGGTGCTCGAAGATCAGCGAGGTCTGCGTACCGGCCACGTCGGCGTCGGCGTTGAGGTTCTCCACCACGAAGGACCGCAGGTCATCGGTGTCACGCGCAGCGACGTGCAGGATGAAGTCGTCGGCGCCCGCGAGGAAGTAGACGTCCATCACCTGCGGTCTGCGCCGGATCTGCTGGATGAAGCTGTGGATTCTGCCGCGGGCGCTCGACTGCAGGCTCACCGAGATCATCGCCTGCAGCGGTAAACCGATCGCGGCCGGATTGATATCGGTGTAGAAGCCGCGGATCACGCCGACCTCCTGAAGGCGGCGCACCCGGCCGTGGCACGTCGACGGCGCGATGCCGACGGCTTCGGCGAGTGCGCTGTTGGAGATCCGCGCGTCGCGGTGCAGCGCGGCCAGGATCCGACGGTCGACGTCGTCGAGCGGAACCGGCCGAACATCCTTCGACTGCACGCCCCCAGTCTGCCGCTGCGATGAAGATGTTTCGCTCACGAGGCGACCATACAGAATCTTGAACACACGAATTGCCGAAGAGATGAAGTTTCTTCACACTTGAGACATCTTCCAACCGAGGAGCGGTCATGCGCGTCGGCA
The DNA here is from genome assembly GCF_001666865.1 of Mycobacterium sp. E136. Classification (NCBI taxonomy): domain Bacteria; kingdom Bacillati; phylum Actinomycetota; class Actinomycetes; order Mycobacteriales; family Mycobacteriaceae; genus Mycobacterium; species Mycobacterium sp. E136. The sequence continues at coordinate 45,773 of NZ_LZJE01000026.1, read as the reverse complement.
TCCCCACCGAAATCAAGAACAACGAATTCCGGGTCGCGATCACCCCCGCGGGAGTCGCGGAGCTGGTGCACCGCGGTCATGAGGTGATCATTCAGTCCGGTGCGGGCGAGGGTTCGTCGATCTCCGACGCCGACTTCAAACGCGCCGGCGCCCAGATGATCGACAGCGCCGACCAGGTATGGGCCGAGGCCGAGCTGCTGCTGAAGGTCAAGGAGCCGATCGAAGCCGAGTGGCACCGGATGCGTCCGGGTCAGACGCTGTTCACCTACCTGCACCTGGCCGCGTCAAGCTCGTGCACCGAAGCGCTGTTGGCCTCGGGGACCACGTCGATCGCCTACGAAACGGTCCAGACCGCCGACGGCGCCCTCCCCCTGCTGGCCCCGATGAGCGAGGTCGCCGGGCGGTTGGCCGCGCAGGTCGGCGCCTATCACCTGATGCGCAGCCACGGCGGGCGCGGCGTCCTGATGGGCGGGGTTCCGGGGGTGGCTCCCGCCGACGTCGTCGTGATCGGCGGCGGCACCGCGGGCTACAACGCCGCCCGTGTGGCCGCCGGCATGGGAGCGCACGTCACCGTGTTCGATGTCAGCCTCAACAAGCTGCGCGACGTGGACGCCGAGTTCGGCGGCCGTATCGAGACCCGTTACTCGTCAATCCTGGAACTCGAGGACGCCGTCAAGGGCGCCGACCTCGTCATCGGCGCGGTGCTGGTCCCGGGCGCAAAGGCACCCAAGCTGGTGACCAACTCGACCGTCGCGCACATGAAGCCCGGTGCGGTGCTGGTCGATATCGCCATCGATCAGGGTGGCTGCTTCGAGGACTCCCGCCCGACCACGCACGACGATCCCACCTTCGCTGTGCACGACACGCTCTTCTACTGCGTCGCGAACATGCCCGGAGCGGTGCCGCGCACCTCGACGTTCGCCCTGACCAACGCGACCATGCCCTATGTCCTCAAGCTGGCCGATCAGGGCTGGCAGGCGGCGTGCCGAGCCGATGCCTCGCTGGCCAAGGGACTGTCGACGCACGACGGCACCCTGCTGTCCGAGCAGGTGGCCGTCGACCTCGACCTGCCGTACACCGATCCGGCGTCGGTGCTGGTCGACGCCTGATTTCTGGGTGTCCGGCCGGCACCCTTAAACGTGCCGGTGCAAAAAGATAGGGATTCGCCCGATTCCTTCGCGCCGCTTCATGCCATACCGTCGTTTTCAGCGGCTGGCGCTCAGTGCAGGGGGGCGACGAGCGTGGGGGGACAGCCGCTGACAAGCCAGCTGGACCCGGCCGTCGAGGGGTGGCCGGGCTAGGCTGGCCACATCATCGGCCCATTCAGGCCAGCAGTTCCGCCACCAGCATCGAACCCACGTCGCCGACCATCTGGCGATCATTGGGCACGTCGGGGTCGTCGGCCGCGGTCCTGGTCATGATCGCCAGCAGCAGACGTTCACCGGCGGGTCCGAACGCGACACCGACATCGTTGGTGCTCGCGTAGTCGCCGGAGCCGGTTTTGTCGGCAATCGTCCACCCCGGCGGCAGGACCGGACGCACGGTCGACGTCCGATTGGCCCGCATCCAGTCATCGAGCTGCCGACGTTGCGGCTCCCCCAGGACGTTTCCGGTGATCAGCGACCGGTAACCGCCGCCGAGCGCCTCGGGTGTCGTCGTGTCGCGCGGATCGCCGGGAACGGCGGCGTTGAGCTCGATCTCCCACCGGTCGAGCCGGGTCCGCTGGTCGCCGATGCTGCGGGCGAAATCGGTCACGCCGGACGGGCCGCCTATCGTGCGCAGCAGCAGGTTGCCCGCGGCGTTGTCGCTCTGCTGCAGGGCGGCTTGGCACAACTCGGCCAGCGTCATCGTCTGCCCGATGTGCTCCCCGGTGACCGGCGAATTGGGCACGATGTCGCCCTGTTCGACGGTGACGCGGTCCGTCAGCGCGAGCTCACCGCGTTCGGCCCTCTGCAGCACGCGGGCGGCAGCGTAGGTTTTGAACGTCGAGCACAACGAGAACGGATCCTGCGCGCGGTGGGCGACGGTGCGCCTGGTGTCGAGGTTGACGGCGAACACCCCGATCAGCGCGTTGTGGCTGCGTTCCATCTCGGCCAGGCGGCCCGCGAGCTGCGGCGGGTCGGCCATGGCGGACTTGTGCGGCGAGGCGGCCAGCGCCGCGAGTGTCAATCCACCGATCAGGACGTTGCGCCGCGACAAGTCAGTCATCGGCCCCAGCGTAGGCGATCAGCCGGCGAGGGCCCGAAGCGGCTGGGGCAGAGACCGTTTCGACCGGACCGGGCCGAGCACCGCCCCGCCGTACGGTCGCTGCAGAAGCCGGCGGGCGACGGCATTCACCTCGTCGAGCGTCACCGCGTCGATTTTGGCCAAGGTCTCGTCGATGGTGCGATGTTCGCCGAAATGCAGTTCGCTGCGGCCGATACGGTTCATCCGCGAGCCCGAGTCCTCCAGGCCCAGGACCAGTCCTCCACGCAGAGATCCCTTGGCGATTCGGCACTCCGCTTCGGTGATGCCGTCGCGTGCCACCGCCTCGAGCACGTCGGTGGTGACGCGGGCGACCTCGTCGAACCGGTCCGGCAGGCAGCCGGCGTAGACCGAAAGAGCTCCGCTGTCGGAGAACGTGTCCACCGTCGAGTACACCGAATACGCCAACCCGCGAGCCTCGCGAATCTCCTGGAACAGACGAGAACTCAGCCCACCACCCAGCGCCGTGTTGAGCACCGAGAGCGCCCAGCGGTGTTCCCAGTGCCGGCCCGGCGTGCGCACACCCAGCGTCAGGTGCGTCTGCTCGGAGTCACGGTTGACCAGTTCCAGCGTCGGGCGCCCACCCACCCGGCCGGTCCCCTTGCGGGGCGGCACAGGGGCGCGGCCACGCACCAGCCGGGCGCCGAAGTACTCGCGCGCCAGCGACACCACCTCGTCGTGATCGACGTTGCCCGCCACCGCCAGAACCATCCGCTCGGGGGTGTACCGACGGAGGTGGAAGGAGTGCAGCTGCGCGCGCGTCATCGACGAAATCGAATCCACGCTGCCGATCACCGGACGGCCGACCGGATGCGAGCCGAACATCGCCGAGAGGAAGACGTCGCCGAGGGTGTCCTCGGGATCGTCGTCACGCATCGCGATCTCTTCGAGCACGACGTCGCGTTCGACCTCGACGTCCTCGGCCGCGCACTGACCGCGCAACACCACGTCGGCGACCAGGTCGACGGCCAGCTCCAGGTCGGAGTCGAGCACATGCGCGTAGTAGCAGGTGTGCTCCCTGGCGGTGAAGGCGTTGAGCTCACCGCCGACCGCGTCGACGGCCTGCGCGATGCTCACCGCCGACCGGGTCGGCGTCGACTTGAACAGCAGATGTTCGAGGAAGTGCGCCGCACCCGCGACACTCGGGCCTTCGTCGCGCGAGCCGACGTTGACCCACAACCCGACCGACGCTGAGTGCACCGACGGGATGTACTCGGTGACCACACGCAGGCCACCGGGTAGCACGGTGCGCCGCACCGCCTCCGAAGATCTGCCGCCACGTCCTCCGTGGCGCAAAGCCCTAACTGCTGGCCGCTGCGGCATCTGCCGGCGCGGTCTCCGAGTTGGCCGCTTCCTCGTCAACCAGGATGAGCGAGATCTTTCCGCGGTTGTCGATGTCGGCGATCTCCACACGGAGCTTGTCGCCGACCTTGACGACGTCCTCGACCTTGGCGATCCGCTTGCCACGTCCCAGCTTCGAGATGTGGACCAGTCCGTCGCGACCCGGCAGCAGCGACACGAAGGCACCGAAATCCGTTGTCTTGACGACGGTTCCGAGGAACCGCTCACCGACCTTGGGCAGCTGCGGGTTGGCGATCGCGTTGATCTTGTCGATCGCCGCTTGCGCCGACGGGCCGTCGGTCGCGCCGACGAACACGGTGCCGTCATCCTCGATCGAGATCTGCGCTCCGGTCTCCTCGGTGATCTGGTTGATGATCTTGCCTTTCGGGCCGATCACCTCGCCGATCTTGTCCACCGGCACCTTGATCGTGGTGATGCGCGGCGCATACGGGCTCATCTCGTCGGGGCCGTCGATGGCTTCGGCCATCACCTCGAGGATGGTCAGCCGGGCGTCCTTGGCCTGTGACAGCGCACCCGCCAGAACCTTGGACGGGATGCCGTCGAGCTTGGTGTCGAGCTGCAGCGCGGTGACGAACTCCTTGGTGCCTGCGACCTTGAAGTCCATGTCGCCGAACGCATCCTCGGCGCCGAGGATGTCGGTCAGCGCGACGAACCGGCGCTCGGTGCCGCCATCAGTCTCCACGTCGTCCGACACCAGACCCATCGCGATGCCCGCGACCGGCGCCTTCAGCGGCACACCGGCGTTGAGCAAGGCGAGCGTCGACGCGCACACCGAGCCCATGGACGTAGAACCGTTGGAGCTCAACGCCTCCGACACCTGACGGATCGCGTACGGGAACTCCTCGACGCTGGGCAGCACCGGCATCAGTGCACGCTCGGCCAGCGCGCCGTGGCCGATCTCGCGGCGCTTGGGCGAGCCGACGCGACCGGTCTCACCGGTCGAATACGGCGGGAAGTTGTAGTGGTGCATGTAGCGCTTGGAGGTCTCGGGCCCCAGCGAGTCGATCTGCTGGGCCAGCTTCATCATGTCGAGCGTGGTGACGCCCAGGATCTGGGTTTCGCCGCGCTCGAACAGCGCGCTGCCGTGGGCCCTCGGGACCACCGCGACCTCGGCGCTCAGCGCGCGGATGTCGGTGATGCCGCGACCGTCGATGCGGAAGTGGTCGGTCAGGATGCGTTGGCGCACAAGCTTCTTGGTCAGCGAGCGGAACGCGGCGCCGACCTCCTTCTCGCGGCCCGCGTACTGCTCGGCAAGCCGCTCGAGCACCTCGGCCTTGATCTCGTCGGTGCGGTCGTTGCGCTCGGCCTTACCGGCGATGGTCAGCGCCTCCGACAGCGCGTCGGTGGCCACCGAGGCGACCGAGTAGTAGACGTCGTCGCCGTAATCGGGGAACACCGGGTACTCGCCCGTCGGCTTGGCCGCACGATCGGCCAGCTCCTGCTGGGCCTCGCACAGCACCTTGATGAACGGCTTGGCGGCCTCCAGGCCCTCGGCGACGACGGCCTCGGTGGGCGCCTGCGCCCCGCCGGCGATCAGCTCGACGACGTTCTCGGTGGCCTCGGCCTCGACCATCATGATCGCGACGTCACCGTCTTCGAGCGCACGACCGGCGACGACCATGTCGAACACGGCGCGCTCGAGCTGCTCGACGGTCGGGAACGCGACCCAGGTGCCGTCAATCAGCGCGACACGCACGCCACCGACCGGCCCCGAGAACGGCAGGCCCGCGATCTGCGTGGACGCCGAGGCGGCGTTGATCGCGACCACGTCGTACAGATCCTTGGGATCGAGGCTGAGCACGGTGACCACGACCTGGATCTCGTTACGCAGGCCGTCGACGAACGTCGGCCGCAGCGGACGGTCGATCAGCCGGCACGTCAGGATCGCGTCGGTCGAGGGACGACCCTCGCGGCGGAAGAACGAGCCGGGGATGCGCCCGGCCGCGTACATGCGCTCTTCGACGTCGATGGTCAACGGGAAGAAGTCGAAGTGGTCCTTGGGGTTCTTGCTGGCGGACGTCGCGCTCAGCAGCATGGTCTCGTCGTCGAGGTAGGCGGCGACGGCGCCGGCGGCCTGTTGGGCCAGCCGGCCGGTCTCGAAGCGGATGGTGCGGGTGCCGAAGCTCCCGTTGTCGATCGTGGCGGTCGATTCGTACACGCCGTCTTCAATTTCAACTACAGACATAGGTGTCCGTATGGCCTCTCTGGTTCAGTGTCTCCACTGTTTAGCTGTTTTTGCGTCGTCACAGCGTATGAACCACGGGCCCCGATGCGGCTACGGCCATCGATCGAAGCTGCCGGAGATTCTTCCGGCAGCCACTACCGAAGACCGCGCGATCGAGCAGGTCCTGGTTATGACGCGCGGGAACGATGTTCGCGGAGCTGCGAAAATCGCACCCAAGTCGTTCGGGCCGAAACGGCAGTCGAACGGATCCATCGTACTCTGCGGCGAGTACGCGGCCGAAATCCCGGCGCGCATCTGCGCGCCGGTCCGGTGTCAGCGGCGAAGGCCGAGCCGTTCGATCAGCGTGCGGTAACGCTGGACGTCGACCTGGGCCACGTATTTGAGCAGCCGGCGCCGACGGCCGACGAGCAGCAGCAGGCCGCGCCGCGAGTGATGATCGTGCTTGTGCACCTTCAGGTGCTCGGTCAGGTCGATGATCCGCTTGGTCAGCAGTGCAACCTGCGCCTCGGGCGAGCCGGTATCGGTGTCATGCAGGCCGTACTCGCTCAGGATCGACTTTTTCTGTTCGGCGGTAAGCGCCACGAAACAACTCCATCTATCTCAGTCCGCGGGAAAGGGCGCGTGGCCCCGGTGAGGCGCGGCCGCCGCGAACTGCAGCGCACGCCCGGTCGGCAGGGAGTCTAGCAGCGGCGGTGGTGCAGCACGAAATTCGCCGAGCGCTCACCTACGGACGCCTGTTGGGACGCCATGCTGGGGTTTTGTGTTCGCGACGCAACGCTCGGCGTCAGCGAGCCAGGATCGTGCGGGCGTGGTCGGTGTCGCGGCCCATCTGCTCCACCAGGTCGTCGACGTTGGCGAACTTCTCCTGGCCCCGCAGCCTGGCCACGAAGTCGACGGCGACGTGCTGGCCGTACAGGTCGGCGTCGGTGTCCAGCACGAACGCCTCCACCGTGCGGGTGCGCCCGGAGAACGTCGGGTTGGTGCCGACCGACACCGCGGCCTGGTAGCGCTCGCCCGGGACGACGCTGCCCGCGATCGGGCCGTGGCCGAGCACGGTGAACCACGCCGCGTAGACCCCGTCGGCCGGAATCGCCGAGTACATCGGCGGGGCCACGTTGGCGGTGGGAAAGCCGAGCACCTTGCCGCGTCCGTCGCCGCGCACCACGACACCCTCGACGCGGTGAGGGCGCCCCAGCGCCTCGGCGGCGGCGACGACATCGCCCGCATCGACGCAGGATCGGATGTAGGTCGAGGAGAACGTGACGGTCTCGTCCCGGTGGTGCTCGGCCACCAGCGACATCGCCTCGACGGCGAAGCCGAACCGCTCTCCGGCCTGGCGCAACAGGTCGACGTTGCCGGCGGCCTTCTTGCCGAAGGTGAAGTTCTCCCCAACCACGACCTCGACCACGTGCAGGCGTTCGACCAGCAGTTCGTGGACGTAGCGCTCGGGGGTGAGCTTCATGAAGTCGGCCGTGAACGGCATGACGAGAAAGACGTCGATGCCCAGTTCCTCGACCAGCTCGGCGCGCCGGGTCAGCGTGGTCAGCTGGGCGGGATGGCTGCCCGGGAAGACAACCTCCATCGGATGGGGGTCGAACGTCATCAACACGGTCGGCACACCACGCGACCGTCCCGCCTTGACCGCCTGGTTGATCAGCTCCTGGTGTCCGCGATGGACACCGTCGAACACCCCGATGGTGAGCACGCATCGGCCCCAGTCCGTCGGGATCTCTTCTTGTCCCCGCCAGCGCTGCACGAGGGCAAGCCTACGGCGCGGCCGGGGTCGCGCGCCCCGCTGGATCCCCCGGATGAGGTGACCATTGCCTAAACTTCCTAACTGTGAATCCTGCCGGCGATGCGCGTGACCTGACGACGGTTGCCCAGGACTACCTGAAAGTCATCTGGACCGTCCAGGAGTGGTCGCAGGAGAAGGTGAGCACGAAGCTGCTCGCCGAACGCCTCGGCGTGTCGGCCAGCACGGCCTCGGAGTCGATCCGCAAGCTGGCCGACCAGGGCCTGGTCAACCACGAGAAGTACGGTGCGGTGACGCTGACCGAAGCGGGCAGCGCCGCTGCGCTGGCCATGGTGCGCAGGCACCGGCTGATGGAGACCTTCCTCGTGCGCGAGCTGGGCTACAGCTGGGACGAGGTGCACGACGAGGCCGAGGTGCTCGAACACGCGGTGTCCGACCGGATGCTCGACCGCATCGACGCCAAGCTCGGGCACCCGACCCGCGATCCGCACGGCGATCCGATTCCGGCCGCCGACGGCCGGGTGCCCACCCCCGACGCTCGCCAGTTGTCGGCCTGCCACGACGGTGACCGGGGCACGATCGCGCGGATCTCCGACGCCGATCCGGAGATGCTGCGGTACTTCGACAGCGTCGGCATCAACCTCGACTCCCGACTGCGAGTGTTGGCCCGCCGCGACTTCGCGGGCATGATCTCGGTGGCCATCGAGTCCGCCGAAGGCGACGACACGACCGTCGACCTCGGAAGCCCTGCCGCCGAAGCGATCTGGGTCGTCGGCTGACGATCAGCGGCGCACCGTCAGGCCGTCCATCAGTAGATCGAGCATGCGACCCGACCGCTCGCGGGAAGCACTGGTAAGCAGGCATTCCTGGACGGAGAAGACTGACAGATCTGCGGTTTCACACGGCGCCGCGCCGCGAGGTGTCGGCTCACAGCGTCGCGGGGCGCAGCACGACGACCGACTTCGTGCGCGCCGACCGATCTTCGAGCAACGCGATGACCTGGCCGTCGGGGGCCTTCGCGGCGTAGATGCCGTCGATGCCGGCCGGTTTCAGCGGCCGGCCGTGCCGGGTGTCCTCGGCTTCGGCGGGCGTGAGGTCGCGGCGCGGGAACGCCATCAGGCAGGCGGCGTCGAGGCTGTAGGACAGCCGCGGGGTTTCGGCCAGCTCGTCGAGCGTGCGCGCCTCGGTCAACCCGAACCCGCCGACCCTGGTGCGGCGCAACGCCGTGAGGTGCCCGCCGACGCCGAGCGCGGCGCCGACATCGCGGGCAAGCGCGCGGATGTAGGTGCCGCTGGAGCACTCCACCTCGACGTCAACGTCGACCACGCCGGGGTGGCGGCGGACGTCGAGCACGGCGAAGCGGTCGATGCAGACGCGACGGGCCGCCAACTCGACGGCCTGCCCCTCGCGCGCGAGCTTGTAGGCACGCTGCCCGCCGACCTTGATCGCGCTCACCGCCGACGGCACCTGATCGATCTCGCCGCGCAACGGGGCCACCGCCGCCTCGATCTGCGCGTCGGTGACGGCGTCGGCCGAAACCTCCTGCAGTACTTCGCCTTCGGCGTCCTCCGTGGATGTGGTCTGACCGAGCCGGATGGTCGCGGCGTACGCCTTGTCCGTCGCCGTCAACAGTCCGAGGATTTTGGTGGCGCGCTCGATTCCGACGACCAGCACGCCGGTCGCCATCGGGTCGAGGGTCCCGGCGTGCCCGACCTTGCGGGTGCCGAAGAACCGGCGACAACGGCCGACGACGTCGTGACTCGTCATGCCCGCGGGTTTATCGACGATGACCAGACCCGCCTCGGTCATAGCACGATCGCGGTCAGCGCCAACCCGTCGCGGACCGACCACCGGCCGGTCAGGGTTTCCAGCGGAGGTCCGTGCATCGCCGCCGGATCGATCAGGATGCGCGAGACGAATTCGCCTGAGGTGCCGCTGTCGTCGACGTGGAAGGCGATGTGCGCGTCTTCGAAACCCAACCAGCGGTGGGTCAGCGGAAACCACGCCTTGTACGTGGCCTCCTTGGCGCAGAACAGGATTCGGTCCCAGTGCAGGCCCGCGGGCAATTGCTTGAGCTCGTTCCGCTCGACGGGCAGGCTGATCGCGTCGAGCACACCGTCGGGCAGCACACCGTGCGGTTCGGCGTCGATGCCGACGGATCGGACTTCGACCTGTCGGCCGACCACCGCGCCGCGGTACCCCTCACAGTGCGTCAGGGAACCGACGACGCCGTCGGGCCAGCACGGTTCGCCCTTCTCCCCCTTCAGGATCGGCACCGGTCCGACGCCGATCTCGGAGAGCGCCTGCCGCGCGCAGTACCGCACGGTGATGAATTCGTTGCGGCGTTTGGCCACCGACTTGGCGATCAGCGGCTCCTCTTCGGGCAGCGGCGCGAGGTCGGGCGGATCGCGGTACACCTCGGCGGCGGCCAACCCGGACGTTGTCGCCGGAAGCACTCCGGACAGCAGCGAAGCGGCCACCGTCATCGCGAGAACTGCCTGTCGCGTATCCGCTGCTGCATCTTCTGCGCGTTCTCCCGCATCTCCTGCGTGATCTGGAAGTGTCCACCGAACTCGTTGAGGTACCCAGGGGGATACTGCGGGTCCGGCAGGATCTGCCGCATCCAGCGATAAGGCTTGCGGCGCCGCCACTCTCGCGGATATCCGACCGACACCTCCTCGAACCGCACGCCGTCGTACCACGTGGTGCGCGGAATGTGCAGGTGCCCGTAGACCGAGCACACCGCGTTGTAGCGGGTGTGCCAGTCGGCGGTGGCGGTGGTGCCGCACCACAGCGAGAACTCCGGATAGAACATCGCGTCGCAGGGTTCGCGCACCATCGGGAAGTGGTTGACGAGCACCGTCGGCGTCATCCAGTCCAGGTCCTCGAGCCGCTTGCGGGTGTAGGTCACCCGGTCGCGGCACCATGCGTCGCGGGTGGCGTACGGCTCGGCGGACAGCAGGAATTCGTCGGTGCCGACGACGTTGCGTTCGCGCGCGATGGCCAGCCCCTCTGCCTTGGTGGCCGCGCCCTCGGGCAGGAAGGTGTAGTCGTACAGCAGGAACATCGGCACGATCGTGGCCGGGCCGCCCTCCTCGGTCCACACCGGAAACGGATGCTCGGGCGTGATGATGCCCATCTCGTCGCAAATGTTGACCAGGTAGTCGTAGCGCGCCTTGCCGAAGATCTGCATCGGGTCCCGGTTGGTGGTCCACAGCTCGTGGTTGCCCGGAATCCAGATCACCTTGGCGAACCGCTTGCGCAGCAGATCCAGCGCCCACCGGATCTCGTCGGTGCGCTCGGCGACGTCGCCGGCGACGATCAGCCAGTCGTCCGGGGAGGCCGGGTGCAGCGACTCGGTCACGGGTTTGTTGCCGGTGTGACCCGTGTGCAGGTCGCTGATCGCCCATAGGGTGGGTCGTCGGCCGTCGCGTGTCACAACTGACCAGGGTACTTAACCGGATGCCCGCGGCTCGCCCGGCAACTAGAACAGGTTCTCGTTTCCTCTTCGGCCGGTGCGAGCGGCCCGCTACACTCCCCGCAGGGTCGGACCGACGAACAAAGGGGTGAGATGCTCGCCAAGCTGCGCTTGGTCTCGGCGCTGTGCGCACTGATCGCTGCGGTGATGGTGGTGTGGCAGGCCAATCCGGCGGGCGCCCCGCGGGTGGATGTCGACGACCTTCCGATGACGAATGTCACGACGTCGATCAAATGGCCCGTCATCGAGACGACCGACCCCGCACCGTTCAATCCGTGCAAGCAGATCCCGCTCGACGCGATTCAGGCGATGGGCTTGGCGTTCACCCCGCCGACGCCGGAGGACCAGCTCCGCTGCCGATACGACGCGGGCAACTACCAGTTGGCCGTCGAGGCGATCGTGTGGCGCACCTATGAGCAGACGCTGCCCGCCGACGCGGTCCAGCTCGACATCGACGGCCACCGCGCCGCGCAGTACTGGGTGATGAAGCCGACCGACTGGAACAACCGGTGGTGGATCACCTGCATGATCGCCTTCGACACCAGCTACGGCGTGCTGCAGCAGTCGTTGTTCTACTCTCCGATCTACTCCAATCCGGCTCCCGACTGCATGCAGACCAACCTGCAGCGCGCCCACGACCTGATCCCGCACTACGTGTTCTAGGGGCCGATGCGGTTCATGGGACTCGAGCGTTCCAGCATCCCGATCGTCTCCTCGCCGTCCCAGCGGTAGCGCACCGCGGCCTGCTGCAGCGCCGGAAACGTCCAGTTCGCCATCTTCGCGAGCTGTTCGGCGGGGATCTCGGCGGGATCGGTGATGTCGTGGGTGGACAACAGCGTCTCCCCCTCGATGCGCACGGTCCCGCGGGCCGTTTCCAGCATCAGCGACACGTCCTCGCCGCGCGGCCGCAGCCGGCGCAGCCACGGCGCCTCGACAACGCGGGCGGGAATCAGGCCTTCACCGAGGTGGACATAGCCCTCGTTGTAGTTCGCTTGCCCGTCGGGCCGCGGCGGGTACGCGATGTAGCCGAACGCTCGGCCGCTTCCGAACAACGCCGACTGCCAACAATGACCCCAGAACCCCTCCAGTCGTCGGACACCCTGTCGGCGGATGCGAAGCCCGCTGCCGGAGAAGGCATGCCGACGCTCGTCGACCTCGACGACACCCTCAGCGCGGAACAGCTGCTCGTAGCGTGCGCCGCCCATCAGATCGCCGACCACCGTCGTCTTCAACTGGTTCGCTGCGTCTTCCTGCATCGCCCCCTGGATCCACGGCGGCACCGCCATTTTCGCCTCGACCTCGAACCGCACGTCGACCAGCGGCCCGCCCTTGTCGCCGGCGGCCAGCGCCTCCGACGAAGTCTGGACGGCCTGGCCGTCGAACGTCACCGCCCACGTGTCGAACGGCGCCACGCACTCGAACGTCAGCGGACCCGCGCCGAGCACCGTGGGCTTTCCGTCACGGCCCGCGACCGGCTTGCTCGGCCCGTCGGCTCGCAACCGGTACACGCGGCCGTCGGCGAACGCCAGGTTGACCTGGATCCCGTGGGCGTCCCAGTTGGATGCGACGGCCTCGATTCCGATCCTGGGCAAGCCGACCTCACCGCGGTCATCGAACACCCAGAAGCTCACCGAATCCCGCATCTCGGGGTCCTGCGGCGGCTCGGTGAACATGTGCTCCCTCACCGGGTCGATGCCGCCCGTCAGGTCGATCGTCATGGCGCGCTTCCCTTTTCCCGTTGCGGTGGTCCCGAGTAGGCAGCAACGTAGTCGGCGAACAAGGGCCGGATCACGCTGTCGTCGAGGCCGAACGCCTCCGGATCGGCCTTCGGGTGCGGCTCCCGCTTCTCGGCGTTGTGAGCCCACCACGCCCGCATACCGGCCTCGAACTCTTCGGTCACCGGCTCACCGAGCCAGCCGTACAACCGCTTCACCTCACCGATCGGATCGGCCTGCATGGCACGAAAGTCGATGTCGTAGAACCGGTCTGCGGCCCTGTCCCGGAACGTCATCACCCGCGCGACACCCGTCGACCACTGCGTGACGTTCAGCTCGCCGAGGTAGCGGCGATCGAGGTGGTCGGTGAATCCACCGACGATGTCGGCGTAGACGTCGACGACCGAGAGCAGCACGTCGGTCGGGTCACGGTGGGTCATGACGAAACGGGCGTCAGGGAACACGCGGTCGAGGTAGTCCAGTGAAAGCACATGTGCGGGCGACTTGAGCCGCCACGGCCGGGTCGGTTCGCCCCACTGGAGCAGGTTGAGCACCCGACGCTCGTAACGGTAGGTCGACGTGAAATCCGCTCTGTCGCAGAGCCATCGCGAGTAGCTGGGGATCTGCGCATACGCCTGGAAGATTTGGGACTTGAAATCGAGCGCCATCAGGTCGAGGCATTCCATCGGACCGCGGACGTCGGTGGGCACATGGTGGCGGGTGCCCACCAGGACGGGCCGCTGGTCGGGCGGGATGCGCGGATCGTCGCCGTGCACGGTCGACGGCGGCGGGCACGGCTGCGCCGACTCCCAGCTACGCAGGTACCGGATGCCGGGATCCTGCGCGAGCAGAAACGACAACGCCGTCGACCCGGTCCTCGGCAGGCCGAGCCCGAACAGCGGCGAACGGATCTGCTCGACGTCGATCTCGGGATACCGGCGGTACCAGTCCTCGACCTGGAGGCGCTGCGACAGGTGCAACCCGATACGGCCGTAGACGAAGTCCTCGCCGCGACTGTTCAGCCGGGCTTCGTCGCGCAGCGCGCGCACGAGAATCTCCAGACCCTCCCGGAACGCGTCGTCGCCGAAGTCGTCGAGTCCAGTGCGGTCGACGGCCGTGGCCATCAGATCCCCGACGGATGCCACGCTGCACCTCCCGCCCGCGATGCCGGGAATTCGAATTGGTGACAGTACACTGCCATCATTATGTCCGGTCCGTCAACGCGCACCTACGACAACAGCGTCCGCAGGCGAAAGGCCGCGCAGACGCGCGAACGCATCGTCGCCGCGGGCAGCGCGCTGGTGCATGAGTTCGACACGTGGGACTGGCGTGGGCTGACGTTCAAGGCCGTCGCCGCACGGGCCGGGGTGGGCGAGCGCACGGTGTACCGGCACTTCCCGACCGAACGGCAGTTGCACGACGCCGTGATGCAGCGACTCGAGGCCGAAGCCGGGGTGTCCTATGACGACGTCACGCTGGCGAACCTCGGAGAGGTCACGGCGCGGGTTTTCGCATCGCTGCAACGCTTCTCGGTCGAGAACAGCGCACCCGCGCCGGTGGACCCGGCATTCGTGAGCTCAGACGTCCGCCGCCGCGACGCGCTGCTGCGAGCGGTGACCTCGGCGTCACCGGATCTGCCCGAGGGGCAACGGCGCGCGGCCGCAGGCCTGCTCGACGTGCTGTGGAGCCCGGCAACCTACGAGCGCCTGGTCGCCGTGTGGGGCCTCGACGGCGCGGCCGCGACCACCGCGATCGACTGGCTGATGGCCGAGGTCACGCGGGCGATCGGCCGGGGCGGCATCGGTTCTGCGTAGCCTCGTGTCGTGACCGCATCCTCCGTCGCCGCCCGACCGGCATCACGTTCGAAGGTCAAGAAGCTCACCGGACGCACCGTCTCCCGGCTGCTGCGGCTGCCACCGCACACCACCGACTTCACGGTCCACAAGGTCCGGGTGCCGATGCGCGACGGTGTCGAGCTGCGCGCCGATCACTATTCGCCCTCCACGCCCGATCCGGCGGGCACGCTGCTGGTCCGCTGCCCCTACGGCCGGGACTTCCCCTTCGCCGCCCTCTACGGCCGCGTCTACGCCGCGCGCGGCTACCACGTGCTGTTGCAGAGCGTGCGCGGCACCTACGGATCCGGCGGCGAATTCGATCCGATGGTCAACGAGGCCGCCGACGGCGCCGACACCGTCGAGTGGCTGCGCAATCAGGACTGGTTCACCGGCTCGTTCGCCACGATCGGGCTGTCGTATCTCGGCTTCACCCAGTGGGCGCTGCTCACCGACCCGCCGCCGGAGATGAAGGCCGCGGTGATCACGGTCGGTCCGCACGACGTGAGCGGGCCGCGCTGGGGTCCCGGCTCCTTCGCGCTGAGCGACTTCCTCGGCTGGAGCCATCTGGTGGCCTACCAGGAGGATCCGAACCGGGTGCGGGCGCTGGTGCGGCAGATGCGGTCACGGCGCCGACTCACCCGCGCGATGAACCGGCTACCCGCCGGTGAGTCCGGTCGGGCGTTGCTGGGCTCCGGCGCGCCGTGGTGGGAATCGTGGCTCGACCACCCCGACGCCGACGATCCCTTCTGGACGATGCTGAACCTGCGCCGCGCCATGGAGACCGCCGACGTGCCGGTGCTGCTGATCAGCGGATGGCAGGACCTCTTCCTGGAACAGACCATGGCCCAGTACCGGCGGTTGCGCGAGCGCGGCGTCGAGGTCGGCCTGACCGTCGGCCCGTGGATCCACACCCACCTGATGACCAAGGCCGCACCCACCGCGATTCGCCAGACGCTGGATTGGCTGGACACGCATCTGTCCGGCGCGGAGAGCACGCGCCGCCAGCCGGTGCGGATTCACATCAACGGTCGGGGCTGGATCGACCTGCCGGACTGGCCACCCGCGATGCCGGAGGTGGTGCGGTACCTGCAACCGGGCGGCCGCCTCGGCGACGCCATTCCGCCGGAGACCGCCGCGCCGTCGACCTTCACGTACAACCCGGCCAATCCGACGCCGACCGTCGGCGGTCGCCTGCTGTCACCGGAGGGCGGGTACCGCAAGGACACCAGCCTCGCCCAGCGGGCCGACGTGTTGAGCTTCACCGGTGACCGCCTGCCCGCGGACAAGTACGTGGTCGGCGGCCCGGTCGTGGAGCTGTCGCATACGTGCGACAACCCCTACAACGACCTGTTCGTGCGCGTGAGCGAGGTCGACGCGAAGGGGCGCTCACGGAACGTGAGCGACGGTTACGTCTGCGCTGCATCGGATTCCGGCCAGGTGCGCATCGAACTCGATCCGATCGCCCACCGGTTTCGCGCCGGTTCGCGGATCCGGGTGCTCGTGGCGGGCGGGTCGCATCCCCGGTTCGCCCGCAACCTCGGTACCGGCGAATCACTCGGGACGGGTACCAAGCTCGCGTCGGCCACCCATACGGTGCATCTCGGTGGTGGCGCGTCGCGGCTGATCCTGCCGGCCGGACCGCAGCCGCCGGCCGGCTGAGCGGTCAGCCCACCGAATCACTGACGCGCGAGGCGATCTCGCGCAGCGTGGCGTCGTCGTGCACCGGCGGTGCCCATTGCGGGTCGACCGGCAACTGCACCCAGCTGGTGCAGCCCGCGTACTCGGGGGTCCGTTCGAGTCGCAGGGGTCGCACCAGCGGGCTGGCCTGCACGACGAGCGCGGTGAGTCGGTGCTTCGGCCGGAAGTCGAGACGGTCGGCACGCACCGACTCGTCGGTCCAGATATGCAGTGGCGCAATCTGTTCGAGTGTCTCCGGGCGGTTGACCTCGACCGCGGCGACGACGCGGGCGCCGGCACGGATCATCACCGCGTCGTCGGTGCTGTCGGCGGCCGCCGCGTCGAGCAGGTCGCGGTGCTCGGCGCGCACGCGTTCGGGGTGGCTGTGCGCGACCGTCGGGAACAGCAGGAATCGCGAGGCGGTGACCGCGAACCGCTTCTCGTGAATGCCGCCCTTACGCAGCAGCACGGTCTGCCTGCCGTCCAGCAGCGCATGCACCGCGGCGCTCCACTCCTTGAGCGCGGGCTGCGTCAGCGTCGTCGTCATCGCGCTACGTCTTGGCCGCCGCTTCGATGCGCGCCCTCACCTCGGGCCGACGCAGCGGCGGAACCGTCTTGGGTGGCTGGCGTCGGGGCGGCAGCGACGACAGCAGCCGCTGAGTGGTTGCGGTGACCTCGGCTACTGCGGCCTCGAAAGCATCGGCGTTGGCCGCTGTCGGCCGGGTGATGCCGCTGACCTTGCGGATGTACTGCCGCGCAGCGGCCTCGATCTCTTCGTCGGTCGCCGCTGGTTCGAGCCCACGGAGCTCGGTGATGTTTCGGCACATGGCTCCACGATAGGTTCGTCGGGTGACTGACGACATCCTGCTCATCGAGACCCAAGATCGTGTGCGCACGCTGACCCTCAACCGGCCGCAGTCGCGCAACGCGCTGTCGGCCGAACTGCGCAGGCAGTTCTACCGGGCCCTGGGCGAGGCGCAGGCCGACGACGATGTCGACGTTGTGATCGTCACCGGCGCCGACCCGGTGTTCTGCGCCGGGCTGGACCTCAAAGAATTAGGCGACACCACCGAGCTGCCCGACATCTCGCCGAAGTGGCCGCCGATGTCCAAGCCGGTGATCGGCGCGATCAACGGCGCGGCGGTCACGGGTGGCCTGGAGATCGCCCTGTACTGCGACGTGCTGATCGCCTCCGAGCAGGCACGGTTCGCCGACACCCACGCCCGGGTGGGGCTGTTGCCGACGTGGGGACTGTCGGTGCGGCTGCCCCAGAAGGTCGGCGTCGGGATGGCGCGACGTATGAGCCTGACCGGGGATTACCTGTCGGCCGAGGAGGCGCTGCGGACCGGGCTGGTCACCCAGGTGGTGCCACACGCCGAGCTGATGCCGACGGCCCGACAGGTCGCGGCCTCGATCGTCGGCAACAATCAGCGCGCCGTGCGTGCGCTGCTCGCGTCGTACCACCGCATCGACGAGGCGCAGACCAACGAGGGGTTGTGGATCGAGGCGGCGTCGGCCCGCGAGTGGATGCGGTCGGCCAGCGGCGACGACATCGCCGCCAACCGCGAAGCCGTCCTGCAGCGGGGCCGCTCCCAAGTCCGCTGACTTTCGGTTTCCGCGAGGTGCGCGTCAGCTGGGAGGTGCGTGTCTGCACACGACACGCCGCCCATTTACAGCCGTTTGCGCACCCTCATAGGCTGCGAGCGTGAACGAAGCGCATGAGTACTGCGGCAGCGACGAATGGCGGCAGCTGATCCGCGAGGTGATCCTGCCGTGGGCATTGGGTGAGGTCGACCTCGGCGACGACGTCATCGAGGTGGGCCCCGGCTACGGCGCCACCACCGACGTGCTGAGCGAATCGGTGGGCCGGCTGACGTCGGTGGAGATCGACGACGAACTCGCGGCGATGCTGACCGATCGCTTCGCCGACGTCCCGACCGTCGAGATCGTGCGCGGTGACGCGACGGCGCTGTCCTACGACGACGACCGCTTCACCGGCGCAGCGTGTTTCACGATGCTGCACCACGTCCCGACCGCCGAACTGCAGGACAAGCTGTTCGCTGAGGTCGCCCGTGTGCTGCGGCCGGGGGCGGCGCTGGTCGCCAGCGACAGCCTCGGCAATGACGAGTTGGCCGTCGCCCATGAGGGTGACACCTACAACCCCGTCGACCCGACGACACTGCCGGATCGGTTGGCAGCGGCCGGGTTCGGCGAGGTCAAGGTCAAGACGACGGAGTTCGGCTGGGCCGCGATCGCGCGGGCCCAGGCCTAACGCACGCTCGCCCAAAGGCGAGGAGGGATCAGGCCGTGCCGGGCACCAGCCAGCGGCCCGAGAACGCGCGCCAGCCGACGAACGCCAGCCGCAGCACCATGAACGTCGACAGCCCGGCCCAGATCCCCAGCAATCCCCACCCGAACACCAGCGACAGCCAGATCAACGGCAGGAAGCCGACCAGCGCGCTGGTCAGCGTCGCGTTGCGCATGAACTTCGCGTCGCCCGCGCCCAGCAGCACCCCGTCGAGCGCGAAAACGATTCCGGCGACCGGCAATTGGGCGACCAGGAACCACCACGGCACCCCGATCGCATCGAGCACCGAGCGGTCGTCGGTGAACACGCTCGGGAACACCGACGCACCGACCGCGAACACGATGGACAGCACCGCAGAGGCCAACGCGGAGAAGATCGTGACCCGCCACGCCACCGACTTCGCGTGCGCCAACTGCCCCGCACCGAGCGCGGCGCCCACCAGCGACTGAGCCGCGATCGCCAACGAATCCAGCACCAGCGCAAGGAAATTCCACAACTGCAGCACGACCTGGTGCGCGGCGACGGCGGCCGCCCCGAACCGGGCGGCGACGGCGCCCGCCGAGACGAAACAGGCCTGGAACGCCAGCGTCCGCAACACCAGATCGCGACCCATCACCACCTGCGCGCGCAACACCTCGGGATGCAGCCGCAGCGGAACCCGTTCGATCAGCAGCGCCCGACAGAACAGCAGCGCGGCCAGCCACTGCCCCACGAGGTTCGCGACGGCCGAACCCGGCAACCCGAGCCGCGGCATACCGAGCCAGCCGTACACCAGCAGCGGACACAGCACCGCCGACACCGCGAACCCGAACACGACGAACCGCAACGGCCGCGCCGTGTCCTGGACTCCGCGCATCCACCCGTTGCCCGCCGCCGACACCAGGATCGCGGGCACGCCGACGATCGCGATGCGCACCCACGGCAGCGCCTCGTCGGCGATCTCTCCCCCGTCGGACGCCCCCGCCAACGCCGAAACCAGCGGCACCGCGAACACCTGTACGGCGGCGACGATCACCGCACCCAATCCCAGCGCGAGCCAGGTCGCCTGCACGCCCTCACCGACCGCGGCCGCGCGGTCGCCGGCGCCGAAGAACCGCGCCGAGCGCGCGGTGGTGCCGTAGGCCAGGAAAGTCATCTGCGAGCTCAGCGTGGAAAGGATCAGCGCGCCGATCGCCAACCCGGCCAACGCCAGCGCGCCCAGGCGGCCGACGACCGCGAGATCGAACAGCAGATAGATCGGTTCGGCGGCCAGCACTCCGAGCGCGGGCAGGGCCAGCCCGGCGATGCGGCGGCCGGTCACCGGAGCGTCCGGCGGCTCCGTCCCGGGCTCAGCCAAGGGCCGCGCGCAACGCCTTCACCACGTCCTCGGTGGACCCGGTGGCCGAATATCCGGCTGCCAGGCGGTGACCGCCACCGCCGAACCCACTCGCGACCGGCGACAGGTCATAGGACTTGGCCCGCATCGACACCGACCAGTGGCCCGGCTCGATCTCCTTGAACACCGCGGCGACCTCGGCCTCCTGCGTGGTGCGCACGATGTCGACGATGCTCTCGACTTCCTCGGGCCGGGCGTTGACCCACTCCCGGTGGTCGACGACCGCGTACACCAGACCCCGGCCGCCGGCGGCCTCGGGCAGCAGCTGCGCCGAGGACAACACCCGCGACAGCATCGGCAGCCACGCGAACGGGTGGGTGTCGAGCAGGGTCCGGCTGATGCCGGCGTTGTCCACGCCGAGTTCGACGAGGCGCGCCGCCAGCCGATGCGCGCGCGGGGTGGCCCAGCGGAACGAACCGGTGTCGGTGGTCAGCCCCGCGTACAGGCAGTGCGCGACGCCGATGTCGATCGGCTTGTCCCACGCGTCGAGCAGGTCGGCCACCAGCATCGTGGTGGAGTCGGCCGAGGCGTCGACGAAGTTGGCGGTGCCGAACAGCCCGTTGGAGGCGTGGTGGTCGATCACCAGCACCTCGCGGCCGGGGTCGACCAGACCGCGCAGCACGCCCAGCCGGTTGACGCTGGGGATGTCGACGGTGACCACCAGATCGGGGTCGCGCCGCATCTCGTCGGGGCCGACGAGCAGGTGACCGCCGGGCAGCGACTGCAGCGATTCGGGCAGTTTCTCCGGCGCGGCGAAGCTCACCTGAACGCTCTTGCCGACCTGGTCGAGCACCAGAGCCAACGCCAGACCTGCGCCTATCGTGTCGGCGTCGGGATAGACGTGGCACACGACCCCGATCGAGCCGGCCGCCGAGAGCAGTTCGGCTGCGCGCCGGGCGTTGACCCGATCTCCCACTTCCGGAGCGTCAGTCGTCTTGTCGATCGCGGTCACCGATGTCCTCAGAGTCGTCAGGCCCCCCGGCTGCTGCCTCGCCCTCCATCTCAGTGACACGGTACGGGTCCGCATCGCCTGCGTGCTTGGCACCTTGCCGAACTCGCGCCAATTCCTCATCCGCGGCGCGGGCGCGAGCCAGCAGCTCCTCCATCTTCACCGCCGCGTCGGGCACCGTGTCACGCTCGAACGCGAGCGTGGGTGTGAACCGCACACCCAGGCTCGCGCCGACCTTCGAGCGCAGCACACCCTTTGCCTTCTCCAGCCCGGCCGCGGCCGCGTCGAAGTCCGGCTCCTCGGACAGCGACGCGCCGAGCACCGTGTAGAACAGCGTCGCGTCGTGTAGGTCGTTGGTGACCTTGGCGTCGGTGATCGTCACCCCGGCCAGCCGAGGATCCTTGATCTCGTATTCGATCGCCGAGGCGACGATGGTGGAAATGCGTTTGGCCAGTCGCTTCGCCCGTGCGGGGTCCGCCATTTAATCGACGCTCCTACCCACGCTCTTTTTCGACGAGCTCGTACGTCTCGATGACGTCGCCTTCCTTGATGTCGGAGTACGTCAGCGTCAGACCGCATTCGTAGCCCTCGCGGACCTCGGTGACGTCGTCCTTCTCCCGGCGCAGCGACGACACGGTGAGGTTCTCGGCCACCACGACGTTGTCGCGCAGCAGCCGGGCCTTCGCGTTACGCCGCATGATCCCGGACTGGACGAGGCAGCCGGCGATGTTGCCGACCTTCGACGACCGGAAGATCGCGCGGATCTCGGCGCGGCCGAGCTCCTTCTCCTCGTAGATCGGCTTGAGCATGCCCTTGAGCGCGCTCTCGATCTCGTCGATGGCCTGGTAGATCACCGAGTAGTAGCGGATCTCCACACCTTCGCGGTTGGCCAGTTCGGTGGCCTTGCCCTCGGCGCGGACGTTGAAGCCGATGATGATCGCGTCCGAGGCCGACGCCAGGTTGACGTTGGTCTCGGTGACGCCGCCGACGCCGCGGTCGATGACACGCAGCTCGACCTCGTCGTCGACCTGGATGCCCAGCAGGGCCTCCTCGAGCGCCTCGACCGTACCGGCGTTGTCGCCCTTGAGGATCAGGTTCAGCTGGCTGGTTTCCTTCAGCGCCGAATCCAGGTCCTCGAGGCTGATCCGCTTGCGGCTGCGGGCGGCCAGGGCGTTGCGCTTGCGGGCGCTGCGCCGGTCCGCGATCTGCCGCGCGATGCGGTCTTCGTCGACGACGAGGAAGTTGTCACCTGCGCCGGGCACCGATGTGAAGCCGACGACCTGGACGGGCCGCGACGGCAGCGCCTCGGCGACGTCGTCACCGTGCTCGTCGACCATGCGCCGGACACGTCCGTACGCGTCGCCGGCCACCACCGAGTCGCCGACCCGCAGCGTGCCGCGCTGGATGAGCACGGTCGCCACCGGGCCTCGACCGCGGTCGAGGTGCGCCTCGATCGCCACACCCTGGGCCTCCATGTCGGGGTTGGCCCGCAGGTCCAGCGACGCGTCGGCGGTCAGGACGACCGCCTCGAGCAGCGCCTCGATATTGGTGCCCGCCTTGGCCGAGATGTCGACGAACATCGTGTCGCCGCCGTACTCCTCGGGGATGAGACCGTACTCGGTGAGCTGCCCGCGGATCTTGGCCGGATCCGCGCCTTCCTTGTCGATCTTGTTGACCGCCACCACAATCGGCACCTCGGCCGCCTGCGCGTGGTTGAGCGCCTCCACCGTCTGAGGCATGACGCCGTCGTCGGCCGCCACCACGAGGATCGCGATATCGGTGGCCTTGGCACCGCGGGCACGCATGGCGGTGAACGCTTCGTGGCCCGGGGTGTCGATGAACGTGATCGGTCGCGGCGTGCCGTCGAGCTCGACCTCGACCTGGTAAGCGCCGATGTGCTGGGTGATGCCGCCCGCCTCGCCCTCGCGGACGGTGGCGTTGCGGATCGTGTCCAGCAGTCGGGTCTTGCCGTGGTCGACGTGGCCCATGACCGTGACGACCGGCGGCCGCTGCTCGAGGTCCTCTTCGCCGCCCTCGTCCTCGCCGTAGGTGAGGTCGAACGACTCCAGCAGCTCGCGGTCCTCGTCCTCCGGCGAGACGACCTGAACCTTGTAGTTCATCTCGCTGCCAAGAAGCTCGAGGGTGTCGTCGCCGACGGACTGCGTCGCGGTGACCATCTCGCCGAGGTTGAACAACGCCTGCACCAGTGAGGCGGGGTTGGCGTCGATCTTCTCGGCGAAGTCGCTCAACGAGGCGCCGCGGGCGAGCCGGATGGTCTCGCCGTTGCCGTGCGGCAGGCGAACGCCACCGACGACGGGCGCCTGCATGTTCTCGTATTCGGCGCGTTTCGCCCTCTTCGACTTGCGACCGCGCTTGGGCGCGCCGCCGGGACGACCGAACGCACCGGCAGCACCGCCGCGCTGGCCGGGCCGACCGCCGCCACGACCGCGGAAGCCACCGCCGGCCGGACCGCCGCCGCCACCGCCGCGGTAGTTACCGCCGCCGCCGCCGGCACCGGCACCGGGACGACCGCCCTGACCCGCACCGGGACGGGGACCACCGCCGGGGCCGGGGCGCGGACCGCCGCCGGGACGCGGGGGCCGCGGGCCGGCGGGACGCTGAGGCATGTTGCTCGGGGACATCCCCGGGCGTGGGGTGCCGGGCCGCGGCCCACCGGGGCCGGGCCGAGGACCTTGCGGCCGCGGGATCGGGCGATCCACCGGCTGCTGGGTCGAGAAGGGGTTGTTGCCGACGCGCGGGACGCGCGGAGCGGGCTTGGGCGCGCTCGGCGACGGGCCCGGGCGCGGACCCGGACGTGCCGCAGGCGCAGCGGGCGTGGCCGGAGGCGCGGCCGCCGCGGGAGGCGCGACGGGCGGAGCCTCGGCGGCGGGCGCCGCAGGCTTGGGTGCGGGAGCCTTCGCGGGCTCCTGGGGAGTGGGGGCCTTGGCGGGCGCGGCCGGTGTGGCCGCCGTCGTACCGGGTTTCGCCGCCGACCCGTTTCCGTCGGCTTTGACCTTCTCCGCGGCCGGCTTCCCGCCGCCGAAGGATTCGCGCAGCCGGCGCGCGACCGGGGCCTCCACCGTGGAGGACGCGGATTTGACGAATTCGCCCTGTTCGCTCAGACGAGCGAGAACTTCCTTGCTGGTGACACCGAGTTCCTTGGCCAACTCGTGTACACGGGCCTTACCTGCCACTACATCTCCATCTCTAGAGGCGTCAGCGGTGGTAGGCGCCGCGCCTCGGGTTAGCTATGACGCATGGTCATCGGGACTTCACGGTGTGCTCATGTTCTTCGCTACCTGTTCTGTTGCCGGGAGGTCGGGCGGGTCCGCACTGCTCACAGTGCCGACATACTCGATCACCGCGGATACGTCCGGTGAACCGGTGATGCGCAGCGCTCGACCGAACGCTCGCCGCCGAATTGCTGCCTCGAGGCACTGTGGAGTGGGATGCAGCCACGCACCCCGCCCCGGCAGCTTTCTCGCCCGGTCAACGGTCAGGGTGCTGAGAGAATTCCCAGCCCCATCGACGTTGCCGACAGCGACCACCCGAAGCAGTTCGACGGCCAGCTCTCGTTTCCGGCAACCCACGCAGGTCCGCACCGGTCCGACAGGTTCGTCGGGGCTGCGTCGTTGCGCCGAAGCCGAAGTCTCGCGCTGGATCACAGGTGAGTCTACCGTCACTGCCGCTGGTATTTGAAATGGCTGCGCTGGTCGGCGTGGACACGTGCGCCGTCGGCGCTTACCGGTCCCCCACGGTACCGCGGGCCGCGTCCTGATCGGGCTCGGCCGCACCCGCGGGCGGCGCGTCGCTGCGGATGTCGATGCGCCAGCCGGTGAGCCGGGCCGCCAGCCGAGCGTTCTGCCCCTCCTTGCCGATGGCCAGCGACAGCTGGAAGTCGGGTACGACGACGCGGGCCGCGCGTGCGGCCTCGTCGATGACGGCGACCGAGACCACCTTGGCCGGTGAGAGCGCATTGGCGACGAACTTCGCCGGGTCGGGGTCGTAGTCGATGATGTCGATCTTCTCGCCCGACAGTTCACTCATCACGTTGCGCACCCGCTGACCCATCGGTCCGATGCACGCACCCTTGGCGTTGAGGCCCGGCACCCGCGAGGTGACCGCGATCTTCGAGCGGTGACCGGCCTCCCTGGCGACCGCGACGATCTCGACGGAGCCCTCAGCGATCTCGGGCACCTCCAGCGAGAACAGCTTGCGCACCAGATTCGGGTGCGTGCGCGACAGCGTGATCAGCGGTTCACGCGCGCCGCGGCTGACGCCGACGACGTAGCAGCGCAGCCGGTCGCCGTGTTCGTAGCGTTCACCGGGCACCTGCTCGGCCGCCGGGATGACGCCTTCGGAACCCTTGGTCTCGCTGCCCATCCGGACGACGACCAACCCGCGGGCGTTGGCCCGTGCGTCGCGCTGAATCACCCCGCCGACGATGTCGCCCTCGCGGGCGGAGAACTCGCCGTAGGTCTTCTCGTTCTCGGCGTCGCGGAACCTCTGCAGCATGACCTGGCGTGCCGTCGTTGCGGCGACGCGGCCGAAACCCTCTGGGGTGTCGTCCCATTCGCTGATCGTGTTGCCGTCCTCGTCCAGCTCGGACGCGATGACCTTGACCTCGCCGGTCTTGCGGTCGATCTCGATGCGGGCCTCGGCGGCGTGCCCTTCGGTGTGCCGATAGGCGGTCAGCAGTGCGGACTTGATGGTTTCGACGAGTTCGCCCACCGGAATTCCGCGGTCGACCTCGATGGCATGCAGCGCGGCCATGTCGATGTTCACGCCGGAGCCTCCTTCCCAGATTGGCCGACCAGCTCCAGCTCTCGCGGATTGGGAGGCGAGAATTCAACTTGCACAACAGCTTTCGAGATGCCGTGCAGCGGCAGCTCACGTACGGAGAAGTTGGCCTGCCGGCCGGCCCGCACCACCAGACGCACCACGCCGTCGCGGGTTTCGCCGATTCGGCCGGTCAGTTGGGTGCCGTCGGACAGCGTCAGCTCGACTTTGCGGCCGCGCGCTCGCCGGAAGTGCTTCTCGGTGGTCAGCGGCCGGTCCACCCCGGGCGAGGTGACCTCGAGTACGTAGGGCGCCGACGGGGCGTCGAGTTCGTCGAGCAGCGTGGAGGCGGTTCGGGACAGTTGGGCGATCGATTCGAGGTCGAGGCCGTCGTCCCCGTCGGCCACCACCGTGATTCGCGGCGGACGCGCGGCCGGGTCGACGATGACGTCCTCGATTTCGTAACCGGCGCGCGCGAACTCGCCGTCGAGTAGCTCGATCACCTCTTTCTGCGACGGCAATCCCGCAGAATGCTCCGTCACGGCGAGCTCCTCGTCTTGAGTTGTCCGGACACGATCCCCGGCGACACACCTTGGAACCGACACTCCACGATACGCCAGCACCGCCGCGGTAAACGCCAAACGAACGCCGATGCGGATACGGCGCAATGGCAAGATGTTGCTCGTGCCGAGCCCCCCGCCGACCCTCAGCAGGAGACGCCTTTTGGCCTCGGCCGCGGCATTGGCGCTGGTGGGCGCGACCGCAGCGGCCTGCGGCTCCCCGCCCCCACCGCCGGAAGTCGACGAACTCGCCGCGCAGCTCGACCGGGCGCGCGCCGACAGCCAGCTGGCCACCGACGCCGCCGCCAACGAGCGGGGCAGCGTAGCCCAGGCCCTGACGGCGGTGGCGGCCGAACGCGCGGCCCACGCCCAGGCGTTGTCCGACGAACTGGTCCGGCTGCGCGGGGAGGAGGCGCCCACCTCGACGCCGACCAGCACCACCGCCGAGACCGCCAAGCCGCCGACGGTCAAGGATGCCCGTAACGCGCTGCGGGCGTCGGCGTCGAGCGCCACCGAACTCGCGGCCAAACTCGACGGCTACCGCGCCGGGCTGCTCGCGTCGATCGCCGCGGCCTGCACCGCCGCGTACACCGTCGCGCTCGCCGAACCGGAGAAGACGCGATGACGTCGGCGGAACCCACCCCCACCCGGCCGTCGGATGCCGCGGACGGCGCGCTGTACGACGCGATCGCCACCGAGCACGCGACCATCTACGGGTACGGCATCGTCTCGGCGCATTCCACACCCGAGGACAACAAGCTGGTGTCGGATTCCATGGCCGAGCACCGCGAACGCCGCGAGGCCGGGCTGAAGATGCTGAGCGACCGGTCGATCGCCGGACCGCTGCCCGCAGCGGGATACCAGCTGCCGATGAAGGTGGAGACCCCCACCGATGCCGCCAAACTCGCGGTCCGGATGGAGGAGGACGCGGCCGTCGCGTGGCGCGCCGTCGTCGAGCAGGCCACCTCCGAACAGGAGCGCGCGTTCGGTGTGGCGGCGCTGACGCAAGCTGCGGTGACGGCGGCGCGGTGGAGCCAGGTGCTCGGCACGACGCCGGTCACGGTGCCGTTCCCCGGCGGCAGCGAGTAGCTCCTCGCCGAGTGTGCGCTCAGGCCGAGATTCCGACCCTTGATCTCAAGTGGTCGCTGCAACACCTGAGCTTATGGAGGGTGTTGCTCGATGGGGTTTCGGATGCATGGCTGCAAACAAGTGCCGGAGTCTGTCCGCGAGGTGTTCTTCGAGACGTTGAGGTCGGGGGTGTCGCCGACGGCGGCGGCGACAGTGGCCGGGGTGGCTGGTGCCACGGGTCGCAAATGGGCCAGAGACGCCGGTTATCAGACCAGTAAGAAGCATTACGGCACTCGGTATTCGCAAGAGACTCGGGAGGCGTTTTGGACCGCGTTGCGGTCGGGGTCCTCGCCGACGCAGGCCGCGGTGTTCGCCGGCGTGTCGGAGCACACGGCCCTGCGGTGGGTCCAACAGGCTGGTTACGTGCCCAGAACACCTCTTGCTGTGGTTAGCGATCTCGACACCGCGTCATCACCGGCAGGGCCGATGTCGTTTCTTGAACGCTGTCGGTTAGAAGAACTGCTGGAGAGGGGGCATTCACCGGCTCGGGCCGCAGCATTGCTGGGGCGACATCGGTCCACGATCAGTCGTGAGACCCGTCGCGGGCAGACCGCCTCGGGATACCGGGCGCGCGTCGGGCAGGGCAGCGTTGAGGCCAACGCCAAACGTCCCAAGCCACGCAAACTCGATACCAACCCCGTCCTGCTCGACCAGGTTGTGCAACGCTTGAAGCATCGGCACAGCCCCGAGCAGATCGCGGGCCGGCTGCGCGAAGAGTTCCCCGACGACCCGGAGATGTGGGTGTCGCACGAAACGATTTATCAGTCCATGTATGTCCAGCCTCGCGGGGAGCTTGCCCGGCTGGTCAAGACCGCGCTACGCACCGGCCGCACTCAACGAAAACCACAGGGCCGCACCCCTACTGGCGCCGGAAAGCTCAAGGGCATGGTCAACATCAGCCAGCGACCTGCTGAAGCTGACGACCGCGCGATCCCGGGTCATTGGGAAGGCGATCTGATCCTGGGCAGTACCGCCTCGGGCTCAGCGATCGGCACCATGGTCGAACGCACCACCGGGTTCGTGGTGCTGCTGCATCTGCCCGCCGATCGCACCGCAGCCACCCTGGCCGAGGCCATGTCGGCCAAGATCCCCGAAATCCCCGAAATCCTGCGCCGCTCACTGACCTGGGACCAAGGCAGCGAGATGGCATTGCACACCAAGATCACCGAAGCCACCGGCCTGCCGATCTACTTCTGCGACCCGCACAGCCCCTGGCAGCGCGGCACCAACGAAAACACCAACGGACTCTTGCGGCAGTACTTTCCCAAAGGCACGGACCTGTCCTTCTACGGCCCCGGCTGGCTAGACGAGGTCGCCGCCGAACTCAACGCCCGACCCCGCAAACGCCACCACTGGCGCACCCCCGCCGAGGAACTTAACCGGCTACTCTCAGACCCGTCCACATTTGTTGCAACGACCGCTTGAATCCAAGACCTGATTCTCGCGCTCAGCGCACGTTCGACGGGGCCACGGCGGCGACGATCGCGTCGGCCGCACCGTCGACCGCGACCTCGCGCTTCTCGCCGCTGAACCGGTTGCGCAGCTCGACCACACCGTCCGCCCAGCCGCGGCCGACCACGACGATCGACGGCACCCCGAGCAGTTCGGCGTCCTTGAACTTCACCCCGGGCGAGGCGGTGCGGTCGTCGAGCAGCACGTCGATGCCGCGCCGGTCCAGCTCACCGGCCAGCTCATCGGCGCCGGCGCGGGCGGCGGCGTCCTTGTTCGCGATGACGAGGTGGACGTCGAACGGGGACACCTCCGACGGCCACCGCAGGCCGATGTCGTCGTGGTGTTGTTCGGCGATGACGGCGACCAGCCGCGACACCCCGATGCCGTAGGACCCCATGGTCAGCCGGACCGGTTTGCCGTTCTCGCCGAGCACGTCGACCTCGAACGCGTCGGTGTACTTACGGCCCAGCTGGAAGATGTGGCCGATCTCGATGCCGCGCGCGCTCACCAGCGGCCCGGCCCCGTCCGGCGACGGATCGCCGTCGCGCACCTCGGCGGCCTCGATCGTGCCGTCGGCGACGAAGTCGCGCCCGGCGACCAGGCCCACGACGTGCTTGCCGGGTTCGTCCGCGCCGGTGATCCACGACGTGCCGTCGACCACCCGCGGGTCGACCAGATAACGAACGCCGTTGGCCAGCAACGCTTTCGGGCCGATGTACCCCTTGACAAGGGACGGGTACTTGGCGAAGTCGGCGTCGTCGAGCAACGCGTACTCGGCCGGTTCGAGCGCGGCGCCCAGCCGTTTGTCGTCGACCTCGCGGTCACCGGGCACACCGACGCCCAGCAGTTCCCACTCTCCGCCGGGCAGGCGGGTCTTGAGCATCACGTTCTTGAGGGTGTCGGCCGCGGTGACCGTGCGGTCCAGCGTCGCGTTGGCCCAGTCGACGAGCGTCGCGATCGTCGGGGTGCCCGGGGTCTCGTAGACCTTGGCCTCGGGTAGGCCGTCGATCGGCAGGGCTTCCGAAACCGCGGTGGTCACCGCTTCGACGTTGGCGGCGTACCCGGACTCCAGACAGCGCACGAACGTGTCCTCGCCGATCTCGCTTTCGGCCAGGAACTCCTCTGATGCGCTGCCGCCCATCGCCCCCGACACCGCCGACACGATCACGTAGCGCACACCCAACCGATCGAAGATCCGTTGGTAGGCCTCGCGGTGCGCCAGGTACTGCGCGCGCAGGCCGTCGTCGTCGACATCGAACGAGTACGAGTCCTTCATGACGAACTCGCGGCCCCGCAGGATGCCGGCCCGCGGCCTCGCCTCGTCGCGGTACTTGGTCTGGATCTGGAACAGCAGCAGCGGAAAGTCCTTGTAGCTGCTGTACTCCCCCTTGACCGTCAGCGTGAAGAACTCCTCGTGGGTGGGGCCCAGCATGTAGTCGTTGCGGCGGCGGTCCTGCAGCCGGAACACGCCGTCGCCGTACTCGGTCCAGCGGTTCGTCGTCTCGTAGGGCGCCTTGGGCAGGAGCGCCGGGAACAGGATCTCCTGGCCGCCTATCCCGGTCATCTCGGACCGGACGACGTTCTCGATCTTGCGCAGCACCCGCAACCCCAGCGGCAGCCAGCTGTAGAGGCCGGGTCCGACGGGCCGGATGTAGCCGGCGCGGATCAGCAGTTTGTGGCTGGGCACTTCGGCGTCGGCGGGGTCGTCGCGCAGAGTGCGCAGAAACAGCTCCGACATGCGGGTGATCACAGCCGACAACCTTACTGACCGCGCGGGTTATAGCTCGCCGGCCTCCACCGCCTCCTTCGTGTGCTGCGCGGCGGCGATCTCGCGGGACGAGAAGCCGATGAAGAATGCGGCGATCCCGACTATCACCGCGACACCGGCCACCCACAGCAGCGAGTAGGTGTAGCCGTACCCGAGGGCGTCGAGCTGGGCGGGCGTCATGTCCTTCACCGGGCCCGTGGTGCCTCCGAGGTACAGCGTGCGCGACGTCTGCACGGCCTGGATCACGACCAGCACCAAAGGGCCGCCGAGGTTCTGCACCATCAGCGTGATCGATGAGACCGGTCCGATCTCACCCGGACCGACGCCCGCGATCGCGCACAGCGGCAGGATCACCGCGATGGCCCCGATGCCGAAGCCGCCCACGACGATCGGCGCGAACAGGTCAGGGAAGTACGGGATGCTGCGGTCCAGCGTCGAGCCGTAGAGCATCGCGCCGAGCACGAACAGGCCGCCGCCGAGGATCAGCCAGCGCGGCGCGACGTGCGGGGCGAGCCGGGCCGCGACCGCCGTGCCGACCCCGAAGGCCAGCGCGAACGGGATGAAGCAGATTCCGGCCCGCAGCGCCGAGTAGCCCAGGACGTCCTGCACCAGCAGCCCGATCATCACGGTCAGCGTCAACAGCACCCCGCCGGCGAGGAACAGCGCGACGAACGTCATCACCCGGTTGCGGTTGTCGAACACCGAGAACGGCACGATCGGGTGCTGCGCGGTGCGTTCGACGAGCAGGAAGCTGATGAAGAACACCGCCGACGCGACCGCGGCGCCGATCACCAACGGATCGACCCATCCCCGCGGCGGGCCCTGCGTGAACACCAGCACCGCCGACGAGCAGCCCAGCGTGGCCAGCAGCGCACCGGTGATGTCGAGTTTGAGCCGCTCGTGGTGGGTTTCGGCGAGCTTGAACACCGCGATCGCGATGATGGCGATGCCGATCGGCACGTTGATCAGGAACGCCAACCGCCACGAGATC
Source organism: Mycobacterium sp. E136 (assembly GCF_001666865.1). Taxonomy (NCBI): domain Bacteria; kingdom Bacillati; phylum Actinomycetota; class Actinomycetes; order Mycobacteriales; family Mycobacteriaceae; genus Mycobacterium; species Mycobacterium sp. E136. The sequence continues at coordinate 14,214 of NZ_LZJE01000026.1, read as the reverse complement.
ACGGTCAGTGCACCGCCGAGCACCAGGCCGAGCACCGAGCCGATGCCCTGCATGGCCGCGGAGATGGCCAGCGCGCGGTTACGCGCCTGACCCACCGCGTATGTCGTCGCGATCAGCGCCAGCCCGGTAGGCGCCGCGACGGCCGCCCCGGTGCCCTGCACCGCCCTCGCGATGATCAGCGTGGCCGGGTCGGTGGCCAAGCCGCACACGAGCGAGGCGATGGTGAACACCCCGACGCCGGACAGGAAGGCGCGCTTGTGGCCAATCGCGTCGCCGACGCGTCCACCGAGCAGCAGCAACCCGCCGAACGCCAGGACGTAGGCGGTGATGACCCAGCTCTTGGTGGCGTCGGCGAGGCCCAGGTCGGCCTGCATGCGAGGCAGCGCGACGATCACGATCGTGCCGTCGAGCGTCGACATGAGCTGCATGCCGGTGATCGCGATGATCGCCGGGCCCAGAACCGACTTCGCGAGCGGCAGCGCCGCGGGCGGAACGGGGCAGTCCGTCGACTCGGAGGAACCACCGACGGCAGACATGGACAGCCACCCTACCGAGTGCGGTTCAGAGGTACTCGGGTGCGGCTAGCGCTAACCGAGCTAAAGCTCTCCCCGGCTCGATGTCGAGCTAAAGCTCTCCCCGGCTCGATGTCGAGCTAAAGCTCTCCCCGGCTCGATGTCGAGCTAAAGCTCTCCGGAGTCGATCGCGTCCTTGACTTCCTGCGCATGCGCAACCTGCGACGCGGTGTAGCCGATGAACAACGCCGCGGCGCCCACGATCACCGCGACGGCCGCGACCCACAACAGCCCGTAGGTGTAGCCCTGATCCAGCGCGTGCAGCTGCGCGGCGTTCATGTCGTTGACCGGTCCGGTGGTGCCGCCCAGATACAGCGTGCGCGACGTGATCACGGCCTGGATCACCGCCAGCACGACGGGCCCGCCGAGGTTCTGCAGCATCAGCGCGATGGCCGACACCGGGCCGATCTGGTCGAAGCCGACACCGGCGATGGCCGACAGCATCAGCGGCACCACGATCATCCCGATGCCCAGGCCGCCGATCGTGATCGGCAGGACCAGGTTCGGGAAGTACGGGATGTTCGCGTCGAGCGTGGAGCCGTAGATCATCGCGCCCAGCACCAGCACGCCGCCGGCGATCACCAGCAGCCGCGGCGGGAACATCTGGACCAGCTGCGACGACAGCCCCAGCCCGATCCCGAGCGCGATCACGAACGGAATGAACCCGATACCTGCCCGCAGCGGGCTGTAGCCCATGATGTCCTGCACGTACAGGCCGATCAGCACGGTCAGCGTGAACATCACGCCGCCGGCGAGGAACACCGCGGCGAACGTCGCGACCCGGTTGCGGTCCTTGAACAGGTCGAACGGCATGACGGGGTTGGCGGCGGTGCGCTCGACGTAGAGGAACGCGAGCAACGCGACACCCGCGGCCAGGCCGGAGCCCAGCGTGACCGGCGACAGCCAGCCCTGCTCGGGACCCATCGAGAAGCCGAACACCGCTGCGGTGCAGCCGAGCGTCGCCAGGATCGCGCCTGCGGCGTCAAGCTTGAGCCGCTCACGGCTCGTCTCGCGCAGCGTCTTGCGGGCCAGGTGGATCATCACCAAGCCGATCGGCACGTTGATCAAAAACGCCCAGCGCCAGGACACCTCGGTGAGCGCCCCGCCGACGATCAGACCCATCACCGAGCCGATACCGGTCATCGCTGCGAAGATCGCGGTGGCCGCATTGCGGGCCGGGCCCTTCGGGAACGTGGTCGCGATCAGCGCCAGTGCGGTGGGTGACGCGATGGCCGCGCCGACGCCTTGCAGCAGCCGTGCGGTGACCAGCGTCGCCTCGTTCCACGCGAGGCCGCACAGCACCGAGGCGATGGTGAACAACGCGACGCCGACTATGAAGGTGCGCTTGCGCCCGATCGTGTCGCCGAGCCGACCGCCGAGCAGCATCAGTCCGCCGAACGTCAGCACGTAGGCGGTGATGACCCAGCTACGGCCGGCGTCGGAGAGGCTCAGCTCGTCCTGAATCTTAGGAAGCGCGACGATCGCGACCGTGCTGTCCATGGTCGCGAGCAACTGCATGCCACCGATCGCGATGACCGCCGCGATGAACCTCCGCGACGGCAGCCACGTCGAGGACCTGCCGATTTGCTCCCGCGCGGACTGAACAGCGCTCTTCTGGGAACGTGTCGAAAAGGCTCGGTTTGCCCCACCCTCGGCGTCACGGCGCATGGCAGCACGCTCTGCGTCATTGAGAGCCGTCATACGGGTTACCTTACAGTAATCTTAAGAATCCTTTAACCGCCGAAGGCGGCCACGGGCCCGATCACGATGATCGCGGGCGGCCGAATTCCGTCTTCCCGGATGCGTTCCGCGGCATCGGCGAGGGTCGCGCGCAAAGTCCGCTGCGCGGCCGTCGTACCGTGCTGGACCACCAGCACCGGTGTATCCGCAGGTCGTCCGCCCTCCAGCAGAGCCGCGGCGAAAAGTTCGATGCGCTCGACCGCCATCAGCAACACGATCGTGCCCGAGAGCGCCGCCAGGGCATTCCAATTCACTAACGATTCGGGATGCCCCGGCGCGACATGCCCACTGACCACCACGAATTCGTGCGTGACATGGCGGTGCGTGACGGGCACGCCCGCGAGTGCGGGAACGCCTATGGCGCTGGTCACACCAGGTACGACGGTCACCGGGATGCCCGCCTCGGCGCACGCGATCACCTCTTCGTAGCCGCGCGCGAACACGAACGGGTCGCCGCCCTTGAGGCGCACGACGAACTTGCCCTCCTTCGCGCGGTCGATCAGCAGGCCGTTGATCGCGTCCTGGGCCATGGCCCGGCCGTAGGGGATCTTCGACGCGTCGATGACCTCGACGTGCGGGGGCATCTCGGCGAGAAGCTCCTGCGGCGCTAGCCGGTCGGCGACGACGACGTCGGCGTGCGCCAGCAGCCGGCGTCCCCGGACGGTGATCAGCTCGGGATCGCCCGGTCCCCCGCCGACGAGCGCCACCCCGCCGCGCACGACGTCGGTGGTCGCCGACTCGTCCGGTGCGATGAGCCCCTGCTGCATGGCTTCGTGGATCGCCGACCGGATCGCCGCCGACCGCCGGTGCTCGCCCCCGGCGAGCACCCCGACCGACAAGCCCTCGTACTCGAACGACGCGGGGGTGACCGCGGTGCCCTCGATGGCCACGTCGGCGCGGACGCAGAAGATGTGGCGGTCCTCGGCCTCGGCGACGACGGCCGCGTTGACGGCCGGGTCGTCGGTCGCCGCGATCGCATACCACGCGCCCTCGAGGTCGCCGGGACGAAACTCACGCAGCTGCAGTGTGATTCCGGTCATGGCCTCGACCACGGGGGTGGCCTCGCGGGCGATGACGACGACGTCGGCGCCGTTGGCCACCAGGAGCGGCAGTCGGCGCTGCGCCACGCTGCCGCCGCCGACGACGACAACCTTCCTGCCGGTCAGGCGTAGACCGACGAGGTAGGCGTTCTCGGTCACTGGCTTGGATCCTCTTCTCGCGAGCGGCTCATCGGCGCGAGCTTAGAGGTTGCGGCGACGGCGACGAACCGGCTGATCGCCCGCGGGTGCGCGGCGGGGTGGGTGTGCAGATAACCGGCGTGCACGGCGCCGTCCACGACGCCGTCGCGCCTGCGCGCGATGTCGTGACCGGCGAAGATCCATGCGGGCGCGTAATCCTCTTTGAAATTGACTGCGGTGCGGTGGAATTCGTGCCCCATGGTGCGGTCACCGATCGAATGCAGGGGCGAGTCCGCCACCACGACCGCCTCGCGATAGCCGAGTGTGAGCCGGTCGGTGAACGTGGCCGAACCGGCGATCACGCCACACATCGGGTGGCCGTCGAGGTCGCCGACGAGATAGGTCAGCCCCGCGCACTCGGCGTGCACGGGCGCACCCGACGCCGCCAGCTGTCGAATCTGCGTGCGGGCGACCTCGTTGGCCGACAGTTCGGCGACGAACTCCTCCGGGAAGCCGCCGGGCAACACGAGCGCGTCCGTGCCCGGCGGCAACGGGTCGGTCAGCGGGTCGAACTCGACGACCTCGGCACCCGCAGCGGCAAGCACTTCGCGATGCTCGGCGTAGCCGAAGCTGAAGGCCTTACCCGACGCCAGCGCGACCGTCGCATCACCGCCGACCGGCGTCACCTCCTCGGCGTCCCAGGGGTCGTCGATGACCCGGCTCTCGGCCAGCGCGGCGATACCCACCAGGTCCACGTAACGCCCGACCAGCGCCGTCATCGCCTCGACCGCCGCTCGAGCCCTGTCGCCGTGTTCGACCGCGGTGACCAGACCCAGATGCCTTGAGGGAACAGTCAATTCGTCACTGCGTGGAATCGCCCCGAACACCGGCACACCGGCGTGCTCACACGCCTGACGCAACACCTCCTCGTGGCGCAGCGAGCCGACCCGGTTGAGGATCACCCCGGCGACGCGCACCGACGAGTCGAATGTCGAAAAACCGTGCAGCAGTGCGGCGATGCTGTGGCTCTGCCCTCGGGCGTCGACGACGAGGACGATCGGCGCGCCGAGCAGCCCCGCGACGTGGGCGGTGGAACCGAACGCGCTGCTGCGTGCCTCTTCGGTGATGCGCCCGTCGAACAGGCCCATGACGCCTTCGATGACCGCGATGTCGGCGCGGGTGCTGCCGTGCCGGTACAACGGGCCGATCAGGTGCTCGCCCATCAGGACGGGGTCGAGGTTGCGGCCCGGCCGCAGCGTGGCCAGCGCGTGGTAGCCGGGGTCGATGTAGTCGGGGCCCACCTTGAACGGAGCGACCGCTCGTCCTGCCCGCCGCAGCGCTCCCATCAAACCCGTTGCGACGGTGGTCTTTCCGCTACCCGAGGATGGCGCGGCGATCACGACGGCAGGCGTCGACCTGCTCACGCCCGCCACCTCGCCTCTTTTTCCTCGCGAGCGTGCGTGTTTGCACACGACACGCCGCGCAAGCGCAGCGGTTTGTGCACACTCGTGTCGGCGCGAGCGTGCGCAAGGTGTCGGGATTTCCCCGCGTGTCGTGTGCAAACACGCACGCTCGCCCAACCGTCGGCAAGAGGTGGGGTCACCACTCGATGCCCTTCTGCCCCTTGCGGCCGACGTCCATCGGATGCTTCACCTTCGTCATCTCGGTGACCAGGTCCGCGGCGTCCAGCAGCCGCTGCGGGGCGTCGCGGCCGGTGATGACGACGTGCTGGGTGCCGGGCCGCGAGCGCAGAGTCTCGACAACCTCGTCGACGTCGATCCAGCCCCACTTCAGCGGGTAGGTGAACTCGTCGAGCACGTAGAAGTCGTGGCGCTCGTCGGCGAGCCGCCGCGCGATCTCGGCCCAGCCGTCGGCGGCCGCGGCCGCGTGATCGACCTCGTCGCCCTGCTTTCGCGACCACGACCAGCCGGAGCCCATCTTGTGCCACTGCACCGGTCCCCCGACGCCGTGCTCGTCGTGCAGCTTTCCGAGCTCGCGGAACGCCGCCTCCTCGCCGACCTTCCACTTGGCGCTCTTGACGAACTGGAACACCGCGATGTCGAACCCTTGGTTCCACGCCCGTAACGCCATCCCGAACGCCGCGGTCGACTTACCTTTACCGGGGCCGGTGTGCACCGCGAACAGCGGCGCGTTGCGCCGCGCCCGGGTGGTCAACCCGTCGTCAGGAACCGTCAGCGGCTGGCCCTGCGGCATACGAACCTCCCTGTCAGGCGGCGGTGCGGACCACGTCGGTCAGGCTGTCCGCCCGGAGCTGGGCCAGCCGCACCGCCGGGGCGCCCAGTCGTTCGGCGAGCTCTTCGGCCAAGCCGAGCCGCACATACGACGTTTCGCAGTCCACGACGACCGCGGCGGCGCCTTCGGCGACCAACCGGGCGGCGGCCGTCCGCGCGCGGCCCAACGGGTCGGCACCGCCGGTCGCGCGCCCGTCGGTCAGCACCACCACCAGGCTGCGCCGGGCACGGTCACGGGCCTTCTCCCTCACCACGAGGTCGCGGGCCGCCAGCAAGCCCTCCGCCAGAGGCGTCTTGCCGCCGGTGTCGAAGCGGGCCAGACGCCGGCTCGCGATGTGCACCGACGACGTCGGCGGAAGCAGCACCTGCGCGTCGCGTTGGCGGAACGTGATGACGGCGACCTTGTCGCGCCGCTGATACGCGTCGCGCAGCAGCGACAGCGCCGCGCCGCCGACCGCGGACATCCGGTCGCGCGCGGCCATCGAACCCGATGCGTCGACGACGAAGATCACCAGGTTGCCCTCGCGGCCCTCCCGGATCGCCCGCCGTACATCGTCCGGCCGCGGCCGGGGCGCCCCCGCACCGCGCTGCCGCTCCGCAGCGGCCAACAGTGTGCCGAACACGTGCACGCCGTGACCGGTCCGAGCGTCGGGGGTCGCCGCGATCGTCTTGCCGGTGCGGTTACGCGCCCTTGACCGGCGGCCTGGCGCACCCTCCCCCACGCCGGGCACCACCAGCGACCGGGTCCGGAACACGGCGGACGGGGTGGCGTTCGGTCGCGATGCGCCGCCCGAGCTCCGTTGTGACTGTTGACCATTGCCGCCGTCGGTGTCGGGTGTCGACGCGCCACCACCCGGCGGGTCGGGTTCGGGATCGGGGTTTTCGTCGGCGGCGTCGTCGGCCTGCGCCATCGCGTCGTCGAGCTGTCCCGGATCAAGCCCCGGGTCGTCGAAGGGGTCGCGCCGACGGCGGTGCGGCAGCGCGAGTTCGGCGGCCACCCGGACGTCCTCCTCGGCCACCGTGTCGGCCCCGCGCCACGCGGCGTGTGCGACGGCGGTCCTGGCGACGACGAGGTCGGCGCGCATCCCGTCGACGTCGAACGCGGCACACAGCGCCGCGATGCGTCGTAATTCGCTGTCCGGCAACGAAACCGAGGCGACCAGAGCACGCGCGGCGGCGACCCGTTGCGCCAACTCGGCGTCGGCCTCGGCGTAGCGCTGCGCGAATGCGTCGGGATCGGCCTCGTACGCCATGCGCTGTCGGATCACCTCGACGCGGACGTCGACGTCGCGCGAGGCCCGCACGTCGACGGTCAACCCGAACCGGTCGAGCAGCTGCGGACGCAGTTCGCCCTCTTCGGGATTCATCGTGCCGATCAAGACGAACCGGGCATCGTGACTGTGCGACACCCCATCACGCTCGACGTGCACCCGCCCCATCGCCGCGGCGTCGAGCAACACGTCGACCAGGTGGTCGTGCAGCAGGTTCACCTCGTCGACGTAGAGCACGCCGCCGTGCGCGCGGCCCAGCAGCCCGGGTGAGAACGCATGCTCGCCGTCGCGCAGCACCTTCTGCAGGTCCAGCGACCCGACCACCCGGTCCTCGGTGGCGCCGATCGGCAGTTCGACCAGCTGTCCGGAGGTCCCGGAACCACCCTCCGCCGCCGCCTCGAGCACCTTGGCCAATCCCCGCACCGCGGTCGACTTCGCGGTGCCCTTCTCGCCGCGGATCAGGACCCCGCCGATGTCGGGACGGATCGCGCACAGCAGCAGCGCCAGCCGTAGGCGGTCATGCCCGACGATCGCGCTGAAGGGATAGGTCACGGCTTCAGCATAGGGACGTGCGGAATGCCGTCCTGCATGAACTCCTCACCGTCGCGGACGAAGCCGAGACGGGCGTACATATCGGCCAGGTACGTCTGCGCGTCGATGCGACACGGATAGTCGCCGACCTCGGCCAGCGCGGCCTGCAGAAGCCGGGTGCTGTGCCCGTGCCCGCGCGCCTCGCGCTTGGTGCACACCCGCCCGATCCGGAAGCCCTTGTGGCCACCGGGATGCTCCTCCATCAGACGCAGCGTCGAAATGACCTCACCGGTGGAGGTTTCCAGCCAGAAGTGCCGTGTCTCACCGAGGAGGTCGCGGCCGTCGAGTTCCGGGTACGGAATGGCCTGCTCCACCACGAACACCTCGACTCGCAGCTTCAGCAGTTCGTACAGCGTCGCGGCGTCCAGGTCACGAGACCAACTGCGGCGCAGCGCAACCGTCATCCCGTGGCCACCGCCGAGGACTCGTCGAGTCGCAGGATGCGGTTGCCGTGCGACCAGACCTCGTCGAACAGCGCTGGCTCGGAGGACAATTCGTGACCCAGGGACGGCACCATGTCCTTGATCTTGGCCTCCCACGACGGATAACGCTCGGCGAAGCAGCGTTGCAGTACGTCGAGCATGGCGGGCACGGCGGTCGACGCGCCCGGCGATGCGCCCAGCAGCCCCGCGATGGTGCCGTCCCCGGATGTCAGCACGGTGGTGCCGAAGTCCAGCACGCCCTTGCCGCTTTTACCGCATATCACCTGGACACGCTGCCCCGCGACATTGAGCTCCCAGTCGGATTCCCGTGCGCTGGGCGCGAATTCGCGTAGCGCATCGATCCGCTCGGCGTCCGACAGCATCAGCTGGCCGACCAGGTACTTCAGCAGTCCGAACTGGGTGAGCGCGACGTTGACCATCGACGCGACGTTGTTGAGCGTGATGGACTCGGGCAGGTCGAACACGTCGCCCTGCTTGAGGAACTTCGGCGACCACCCCGCGAACGGTCCGAACAGCAGCCAGGACCGGCCGTTGATGACGCGCGCGTCCAGGTGCGGGACCGACATCGGCGGCGCACCGACAGGCGGCTGGCCGTACACCTTGGCTCGATGCGCGGCGGTCAGGCTGGAGACATCGGTGCGCAGGAACTTGCCGCTGACCGGAAAGCCGCCGAAGTTCTTGGCCTCCTTCATGCCCGCCTTCTGCAGCAGGTTCAGCGCTCCGCCGCCCGCGCCGACGAACACGAACCGACTCTTGAGCTTGCTCGTGCGCCCGGTGCGCAGGTTGGCCACCTTCAAGGTCCACGAGCCGTCGGAGTCCTTGCGCAGATCGCGCACCTCGTGTCCGAACTGCGTGGTCATACCGCGCTGAGCGACGTAGCCGAGCAGCTGGCGCGACAAGGCGCCGAAGTCGACGTCGGTGCCCTGCTGCGTCCAGTTCAGCGCGACCGGGTCGGAGAAGTCACGGTTCTGCGCCATCAGCGGGAGCCGCCGGGCGAACTCGTGCTCGTCGTCGATGTACTCCATGCGCGCGAACAGCGGGTTGGTCACCAGCGCGTCATAGCGGCGCCGCAGGTACTTCACCCCTTCGGCGCCGTGCACGAAGCTCACATGCGGAATCGGGTTGAGGAAGCTGCGCGGGTCGGTGATCACACCGTTCTCCACCGCATACGCCCAGAACTGGCGCGTCACCTGGAACTGCTCATTGATGTGCACGGCCTTCGAGATGTCGATCGACCCGTCGGGCTTCTGCGGGGTGTAGTTGAGCTCGCACAGCGCCGAATGGCCGGTGCCGGCGTTGTTCCACGCGTCGCTGCTCTCGGCGGCCGCCGCGTCGAGGCGCTCGATGAGCGTGATCGACCAGTCCGGCTCCAAGAGCCGCAGCAGCGTGCCCAGCGTTGCACTCATGATGCCGGCCCCGATGAGCACGACGTCTGTCTTCCTCGGTTCGTCAGACACTCTCAGCTCCCCCGATTGTCCTGGTGGCCGCGGCATGGTCGGTCATCAGGTTAGCCCGCAGCGGGCGTTCTCAATCCCCGTGCGCAGCGCCGTTCAGCGCTTGCCCCGGCGGCACCGGCCGCGCCGACTATCGTTGCTGTCGTGCCCGACTGGAAGGCAGATGTGCTGCCGGGCTACTGGCAACACACCATGGCCCTCGGCGCGGACCCGGACGGCGAGGGCGAACTCGTCGCCACCCTGGTGCGCCGCGGTGAATCCGATCCCTCGGCCACGCGTGCGGTGCTGTTGGTGCACGGGTTCACCGACTACTTCTTCAATACCGACCTCGCCGATCACTTCGCCGCCCGAGGATTCGCGTTCTACGCGATCGACCTGCACAAATGCGGCCGCTCATGGCGCGAGGGCCAGACACCGCACTTCACCACCGACCTCGCCCGTTACGACGTCGAACTCGAGCGCGCGCTCGACATCATCGCCTCGGTGTCCCCCGCCGAAGTGCTCGTCTACGGGCACTCGGCGGGCGGGCTCATCGTCTCGTTGTGGCTGGACCGGCTGCGCAGCGGCGGGCTGACCGACCGCAAGCGGGTCGGCGGCCTCGTGCTCAACAGCCCGTGGCTGGATCTGCAGGGACCGTCGATCCTGCGGGCCGCGCCGACCCGGGCCGCGCTGGGCGCGGTGTCGCGGGTGAACAAGCGGCTGGTGTTGCGGCCACCGAGCGAGGGCGGATACGGCACGTCGTTGCACCGCGACTACCACGGCGACTTCGATTACGACCTCAAGTGGAAACCGGTCGGCGGCTTTCCCGTCACGACGGGTTGGATCGCCGCGATCCGTCGGGGCCACGCGAGACTGCACCGCGGGCTCGACGTCGGTGTGCCCAACCTGATTCTGCGCTCGGACCGCAGCGTGCGTGAGGTGCGAGATCCCGAGGCGATCCAACGCGGCGACGCGGTGCTCGACGTCGGGCAGATCGCGCGGTGGGCGGGATGCATCGGAAACCGCACCACGATCGTGCCGATCGTCGACGCCAAGCACGACGTGTTCCTGTCGGTGCCCGAGGCGCGGCAGGCCGCGTACGACGAACTCGACAAGTGGCTGGACTGGTATCTGACCCACCGGGTTGTCCGCGGCTCCGACGCCGTCAGCCGTTCTACAGGAAGCTGGTCACCATGACGCACTTCGACATCGCGATCATCGGCACCGGCTCGGGCAACTCGATCCTCGACGAGCGCTACATCGACAAGAAGGTCGCGATCTGCGAGAAGAACGTGTTCGGCGGGACTTGCCTGAACGTCGGCTGCATCCCGACGAAGATGTTCGTCTACGCGGCCGGTATCGCCGACAACGTCAGGGAGGCAGCGCGATACGGCGTCGACGCGCACATCGACGCGGTGCGATGGCCCGACATCGTCTCGCGCATCTTCGGCCGGATCGATCCGCTGGCCCTCGCCGGAGAGAACTACCGACGGTCGTCACCGAACGTGCAGGTTTTCCGCAGCCACACCAGGTTTCGGCCGACCCTCCCCGACGGCCGTTATGCGCTGCGCACCGACGACGGCGACGAGTTCACCGCCGACCAGGTGGTGATCGCGGCCGGTTCCCGGGCGGTGGTGCCCGACGCGGTCACGGACTGCGGTACGCCTTACCACACGAGCGACACGATCATGCGCATCACCGAGCTTCCCGACCATCTCATCATTGTCGGTGGCGGTTATGTCGCTTGCGAATTCGCCCACATCTTCTCATCGCTCGGCAGCCAGATCACGCTGCTGATCCGGGGCAGCACGCTGCTGCGCGGTCACGACGACGACATCGCGATGCGCTTCACCGACATCGCGTCCAAGAAGTGGGAAGTGCGCAACCATCACGAGCTCGTCGATGCGCGCGAGGTCAACGGCGGCGTCGAGATCACGTGTCAGGACGGCTCGACGCTGCGCGGCGACGCGTTGTTGGTGGCGACCGGTCGCGTGCCCAACGGCGACATGCTCGATGCCGAGCACGCCGGGGTGAAGGTTACCGCGAGCGGGCAGGTCGTCGTCGACGAATACCAACGCACCACCGCGCGCGGCATTTTCGCGCTCGGCGACGTGTCCTCGGACTTCCAGCTCAAGCACGTGGCCAACCACGAAGCGCGTGTGGTCAAACACAACCTGCTCCAGGACTGGGATGACACCGAGGCGCTCATGCCCGCCAACCACCGTTACGTGCCGTCGGCGGTCTTCACCGACCCGCAGATCGCCAGCGTCGGATTGACCGAGAACGAAGCGCGCGCACAGGGATTCAGAATCAAGGTCAAGATTCAGGATTACGCCGACGTCGCATACGGGTGGGCCATGGAGGACACCTCCGGCATCGCCAAGCTCATCGTCGACGACGAGACCGGCCTGCTGCTCGGCGCGCACATCATGGGCCATCAGGCGTCGTCGCTGATCCAGCCCGTCATCCAGGCGATGGCGTTCGACCTACCCGCACAGGAGATGGCGCGCGGGCAGTACTGGATCCACCCCGCGCTTCCGGAGGTCATCGAGAACGCGCTGCTGGCGCTGTGCGGTGAACCGCCGTGGCCGCCGTCGCGACGGCACTAAGACGCTTGCGCCCAACGGGTTCCGACTCGACCGAAACGCCAGACGGCGACGGCGATCAACCATGCGGCCACGAACAGCCCGACGATCATGAACCCGACGGACTCCAGGTTGAGTGACCCGACCGCGGCGAGCGGACCCGACTCGATGCCGAGGCGTTCGACGATGAGCCCCGCAAGCACGATGACCCCGATGAACAGGGCGACGACCACCGACAGCATGGTCACGGTCAGGTTGTAGTAGACCTTGCGGATCGGCTGCAGGAACGCCCAGCCGTACGCCCTGGTCATGAGGACGCCGTCGGCCGCGTCGAACAGGCTCATCCCGGCGGCGAAAAGCACAGGGAGAACGAGGATCGCGTACCAGGGCAGGGTGAACGCGGCCGTTCCCGCGGCCAGCACCAGAAGTGCCACCTGCGTGGCGGTGTCGAAGCCCAGCCCCATGAGGAGCCCGACCGGGTAGAGGTGCCACGGCTTGTTCACCCGCCGCATCAGCGTGGCGAACAACCGCGCGAGGAAGCCGCGCTGTTCGAGCTGGCGCTCCAACTCGGCTTCGTCGAAGTCGCCGCTGCGCATCCGCCGGAAGATCTTGGCGATCCCCACGGCGGCGAACAGGTTCGAGAGCCCGATCAGGATGAGGAAGGTGCCCGCTACCAGCGAGCCGACCAGACCGAGCGTCTGCAGCAGCGGCGAGTTCTCGTCCTGGACCGGCCCGACCACTGCCCGCACGCCGATCGCCAGCAGGAAGGCCAGCCCGAAGACGACGGTGGAGTGGCCGAGCGAGAACCAGAACCCCGTCGACAGGGAGCGGGTCCCCTCGCCCACCAGCTTGCGGGTGGTGTTGTCGATCACCGCGATGTGGTCGGCGTCGAATGCGTGCCGCACACCGAGCAGATACGCGGTCACCCCGAGACCGACGCCGAACACACCGGCCGAGCCCAGGGTGATGTGCTGCGGCGCTACGCCGAATACGAGCACTCCCCAGCCGAACACGTGCAGCGCGAAGACGAAGCCGCCCATGCCGGCGATGGTCGTCCAGTCGGTGCGGTCGAATCGGGTGGGAGGAGATGTCTGCACCTGCTCGACGACGGCCATGGTCCGACCCTAGGCCGTTGCGCCGTTGCCTGTCTAGCTGAACACATGTTCATCTGGCGGCGTCAACCGGCCGCCGATCAAGTCGTGCGCTTGACCGCGGTGATGAGCAGGTATTCGGCGTCGTACGCGGTCCGGCCCGGCACGTCGGCCTGATCAGCTTCGGTGAGGAAGGCCAGGAAGTCGCGATCCAGCGCTTCGACGCGTTCGGTGTCGTTGGCGTTGAACTTATACGCCGCGATCGTGGGTCCGTAGTTGCGTTTCCAGTACTCGCGGAATTCCAGCGGCGTGGCGCAGTGATCCATGCGCACCGTCTTGCGGCGTAGCGTGAGGTCGCTGACCCGGTCGCCGAACAGCGCGCGGACGTGCTCCTCGCTGCCCCACAGCGGCGGCGGGGTCGCCCCCGGCGGTGGCGGCGGCGCGTAGGGCTTCATGGTCGCGAACAACTTCCCGATGAAGCCTTCGGGCGTCCAGTTGATCATCCCGATCGTTCCGCCGGGCCGGGTCACCCTGATCAGTTCGTCGGCGGTTTCCTGATGGTGCGGCGCGAACATCGCACCGACGCAAGACATCACCACGTCGAAAGCGTTGTCGGCGAACGGCAACGCCTCCGCGTCGGCTTCCGCCCACTCCAGGGTCACACCCCGCTCGGCGGCGATGCGGCGCCCCGCGTCGAACAGTTCCGGCGTGAGGTCGCTCGCCGTGACGGCCGCGCCGAGTGCAGCGGCTGGAATCGCCGCATTGCCCGAGCCGGCCGCAACGTCGAGCACCCGATCGCCGGTGCGCACCCCGCACGCGCGAACCAGTTCCGGGCCGAGTGTGGGAATGAGTTCGGCGGCGACGGCGGGATTCAACTACGAGGAGGACGACATGACAACGACTGAACAGAACACGACGACGGGCGATGGCGATCGGCAGCTCAAAGCCAAACATCGCGCGTTATGGGCCTCGGGTGATTACCCCGCCGTCGCCGCCGAACTCATTCCCACACTCGGCCCGGAACTGGTTCGCGCGTGCGGGGTGCGCACCGGCGATCG
>NZ_LZJE01000025.1:0-37747 GCF_001666865.1 Mycobacterium sp. E136 | reverse complement strand
TCATCGAGCCGACATCGAGGTGCCAAACCATCCCGTCGATATGGACTCTTGGGGAAGATCAGCCTGTTATCCCCGGGGTACCTTTTATCCGTTGAGCGACACCCCTTCCACTCGGGGGTGCCGGATCACTAGTCCCGACTTTCGTCCCTGCTTGACGTGTAGGTCTCGCAGTCAAGCTCCCTTGTGCACTTACACTCAACACCTGATTGCCGTCCAGGTTGAGGGAACCTTTGGGCGCCTCCGTTACTTTTTAGGAGGCAACCGCCCCAGTTAAACTACCCGCCAGGCACTGTCCCTGAACCGGATAGACGGTTCGAGGTTAGAGGCCCAATACGATCAGAGTGGTATTTCAACAACGACTCCACAATCACTGGCGTGACTGCTTCATAGTCTCCCACCTATCCTACACAAACCGTATCGAGCACCAATACCAAGTTGTAGTGAAGGTCCCGGGGTCTTTTCGTCCTGCCGCGCGTAACGAGCATCTTTACTCGTAATGCAATTTCGCCGAGTCTATGGTTGAGACAGCTGAGAAGTCGTTACGCCATTCGTGCAGGTCGGAACTTACCCGACAAGGAATTTCGCTACCTTAGGATGGTTATAGTTACCACCGCCGTTTACTGGGGCTTAAATTCTCCGCTTCACCCTTGCGGGTTAACGGGTCCTCTTAACCTTCCAGCACCGGGCAGGCGTCAGTCCGTATACATCGTCTTGCGACTTCGCACGGACCTGTGTTTTTAGTAAACAGTCGCTTCTCACTGGTTTGTGCCACCCCCTCCCGCTGCCGGCCGCGAGGGCCTTGACGGTGTGGGGGTCCCCCTTCTCCCGAAGTTACGGGGGCATTTTGCCGAGTTCCTTAACCATAGTTCACTCGTACGCCTCGGTATTCTCTACCTGACCACCTGTGTTGGTTTGGGGTACGGGCCGTGTATGCGCTCGCTAGAGGCTTTTCTCGACAGCATAGGATCACCGAATTCGCCTCACTCGGCTATGCATCACCTCTCAGGAATCGTGAACGACGGATTTGCCTATCGTTCTCCCTACAGGTTTGCCCCAGTATTACCACTGACTGGTACGGCTACCTTCCTGCGTCACCCCATCGCTTGACTACTACCCACACGGGTCCCACGCAGCGGGCGACCCCCGCCTCCCGAAGGAGTTGGTAGGCCACCGTTTGGGTGGTTAGCAGTATGGATTCGTCAGGGACGCTCATACACGGGTACGGGAATATCAACCCGTTGTCCATCGACTACGCCTGTCGGCCTCGCCTTAGGTCCCGACTCACCCTGGGCGGACTGGCCTGGCCCAGGAACCCTTGGTCTTCCGGCGGGCAAGGTTCTCACTTGCCTTATCGCTACTCATGCCTGCATTCTCACTCCCACACCCTCCACCACTGAATCACTTCGTGGCTTCACCGGATGCAGGACGCTCCCCTACCCAACAACACCACAAGGTGTTGCTGCCGCGGCTTCGGCGGTGTGCTTGAGCCCCGCTACATTATCGGCGCGCAATCACTTGACCAGTGAGCTATTACGCACTCTTTCAAGGGTGGCTGCTTCTAAGCCAACCTCCTGGTTGTCTTCGCGACTGCACATCCTTTTCCACTTAGCACACGCTTAGGGGCCTTAGCCGGCGATCTGGGCTGTTTCCCTCTCGACGCACGGAGCTTATCCCCCGCCGTCTCACTGCCGCACTACACCTTGCCGGCATTCGGAGTTTGGCTGACGTCAGTAACCTAGTAGGGCCCATCGGCCATCCAGTAGCTCTACCTCCAGCAAGAACCATGCGACGCTGCACCTAAATGCATTTCGGGGAGAACCAGCTATCACGGAGTTTGATTGGCCTTTCACCCCTACCCACAGCTCATCCCCTCAGTCTTCAACCTAAGTGGGTTCGGGCCTCCACGCGGTCTTACCCGCGCTTCACCCTGGCCATGGGTAGATCACTCCGCTTCGGGTCCAGAACACACCACTACACCACACACTCTTGTATGGATACGCCCTATTCAGACTCGCTTTCGCTGCGGCTACCCCACACGGGTTAACCTCGCGACATGTCCCTGACTCGCAGGCTCATTCTTCAAAAGGCACGCCATCACCCCACCACAAAGTGGAGGGCTTTGACGGATTGTAGGCACACGGTTTCAGGTACTCTTTCACTCCCCTCCCGGGGTACTTTTCACCATTCCCTCACGGTACTGATCCGCTATCGGTCACTGAGAAGTATTCAGGCTTACCGGGTGGTCCCGGCAGATTCACAGCAGATTCCACGGGCCCGCTGCTACTCGGGGAAAACATTCCACAGAAGCCGCCAAGTTTTCGGTTACAGGACTCTCACCCTCTACGGCAGACCATCCCAGGCCACTTCACCTAACCCAACGGTTTATCACTTCCGCTCCCATCGGCGGATGGAAGAAGGAACGCCCCACAACACCGCACACACAACCCCCGCCGGGTATCACATGCACACGGTTTAGCCATCCTCCGCTTTCGCTCGCCACTACTCACGGAATCACAATTGTTTTCTCTTCCTACGGGTACTGAGATGTTTCACTTCCCCGCGTTCCCCCCAGACGCCTATATATTCAACGCCTGGTGACACGACATCACTCGTGCCGGGTTTCCCCATTCGGACATCCTCGGATCCACGCTCGGTTGACAACTCCCCGAGGCATATCGCAGCCTCCCACGTCCTTCATCGGCTCTCAGTGCCAAGGCATCCACCATGCGCCCTTAAACACTTACACACAAAACAGATCAAAATTCTCGGAAGAATATTGCATTAACACCGCAACAAACCACCCACCCACCCAAAGGTGAGCAGGCCATTCATCGCGAGATGCTCGCAACCACTATCCACAAATCAAACACCACACCCCACCACCAAAGCAGGGCGACAACACGTCCTCCCACCACACACAGTGGCCAGGGAACAAACGGGCCTGTTGTCTCAAAGCCCAATAGTGTGTCTGGCAATTTTTCGCCGCCGGCTTTCCCCACCGAACGGACATGTCTGTTGTTGCACCCAGTCGGGGCCACTACAGCCACCGACTCCTCACGGCATCAGGTAAGACCCAGTGTCTCAACCTTTTTCGTGGTGCTCCTTAGAAAGGAGGTGATCCAGCCGCACCTTCCGGTACGGCTACCTTGTTACGACTTCGTCCCAATCGCCGATCCCACCTTCGACGGCTCCCTCCCACAAGGGGTTAGGCCACCGGCTTCGGGTGTTACCGACTTTCATGACGTGACGGGCGGTGTGTACAAGGCCCGGGAACGTATTCACCGCAGCGTTGCTGATCTGCGATTACTAGCGACTCCGACTTCACGGGGTCGAGTTGCAGACCCCGATCCGAACTGAGACCGGCTTTGAAAGGATTCGCTCCACCTCACGGCATCGCAGCCCTTTGTACCGGCCATTGTAGCATGTGTGAAGCCCTGGACATAAGGGGCATGATGACTTGACGTCATCCCCACCTTCCTCCGAGTTGACCCCGGCAGTCTCTCACGAGTCCCCGCCATAACGCGCTGGCAACATGAGACAAGGGTTGCGCTCGTTGCGGGACTTAACCCAACATCTCACGACACGAGCTGACGACAGCCATGCACCACCTGCACACAGGCCACAAGGGAAACGACATCTCTGCCGCCGTCCTGTGCATGTCAAACCCAGGTAAGGTTCTTCGCGTTGCATCGAATTAATCCACATGCTCCGCCGCTTGTGCGGGCCCCCGTCAATTCCTTTGAGTTTTAGCCTTGCGGCCGTACTCCCCAGGCGGGGTACTTAATGCGTTAGCTACGGCACGGATCCCAAGGAAGGAAACCCACACCTAGTACCCACCGTTTACGGCGTGGACTACCAGGGTATCTAATCCTGTTCGCTCCCCACGCTTTCGCTCCTCAGCGTCAGTTACTGCCCAGAGACCCGCCTTCGCCACCGGTGTTCCTCCTGATATCTGCGCATTCCACCGCTACACCAGGAATTCCAGTCTCCCCTGCAGTACTCCAGTCTGCCCGTATCGCCCGCACGCCCACAGTTAAGCTGTGAGTTTTCACGGACAACGCGACAAACCACCTACGAGCTCTTTACGCCCAGTAATTCCGGACAACGCTCGCACCCTACGTATTACCGCGGCTGCTGGCACGTAGTTGGCCGGTGCTTCTTCTGTACCTACCGTCACTTGCGCTTCGTCGGTACTGAAAGAGGTTTACAACCCGAAGGCCGTCATCCCCCACGCGGCGTCGCTGCATCAGGCTTGCGCCCATTGTGCAATATTCCCCACTGCTGCCTCCCGTAGGAGTCTGGGCCGTATCTCAGTCCCAGTGTGGCCGGACACCCTCTCAGGCCGGCTACCCGTCGTCGCCTTGGTAGGCCATCACCCCACCAACAAGCTGATAGGCCGCGGGCTCATCCCACACCGCAAAAGCTTTCCCCCACCAGACCATGCGGCCAGCAGGAAATATTCGGTATTAGACCCAGTTTCCCAGGCTTATCCCAAAGTGCAGGGCAGATCACCCACGTGTTACTCACCCGTTCGCCACTCGAGTACCCCCGAAAGGGCCTTTCCGTTCGACTTGCATGTGTTAAGCACGCCGCCAGCGTTCGTCCTGAGCCAGGATCAAACTCTCCAAACAAAAACTGTCCGAAAAAATTCGACCATAACCAAAGACACCAAAAACTGGCATCAAAAAACATCCACCCCTAAACGGGAAAAAGAGGCAGACAAAAAACAACAAACAAAAACCACCAAACACACTATTGAGTTCTCAAACAACACACCCGCACGGCCGCGCCACTAGCCCGCGGCATTTAA
Source organism: Mycobacterium sp. E136 (assembly GCF_001666865.1). Taxonomy (NCBI): domain Bacteria; kingdom Bacillati; phylum Actinomycetota; class Actinomycetes; order Mycobacteriales; family Mycobacteriaceae; genus Mycobacterium; species Mycobacterium sp. E136. Next base: position 32,937 of record NZ_LZJE01000025.1, on the reverse strand, counting down.
GCCGCGTACTCGTAGTGCGGACGTTCAGGAGCCCACCGAAGTGGGACTTCCCTCTGGGAGTCGCCGCGCTCTTCGGGCTTGGCCCGTGTCGCAGCGACGAGTCCATAAGTTACGTGAGGGAAAAGTAGGAGTCAAATGGCCTGATAGAACGGGTTTTTCGGATCGACACCCATCACGCGCACCGGGGTGCGTTGACTGCTACCGGAAGCTTCAACGCTGCACGCGCCCAAGTTGTTCCCGGGCGCTCAGGCGACCCGTTCGATACCGGCGATGTTGCGCTTGCCGCGCCGCAACACCAGCCACCGCTCGTGCAGGAAGTTGGCCGGCTGAGGAACCCAGTCCTCGGTGTCGATTCGGGCGTTGTTGACGTAGACGCCGCCCTCGGCGACGGTGCGCCTGGCCGCGCCCTTGCTCGGTGACAGCCCGCTGGCCACCAGCAGGTCGACGATTGTATCGGGCCCGCCGGGCTTCAATTCGGCGACGGCGGCCTCGCGTAGCGCCGCACCCAGCGTCGGCTCGTCGAGTTCGCTGAGTTCGCCGCGGCCGAACAGCGCCTGGCTGGCGTGTTCGACGGACCGCGTCGCGGCCTCGCCGTGCACCAAAGTGGTCAGCTCGCGCGCCAGTCGCCGCTGGGCCGCGCGCTCATGGGCGCGCTCCGCGGTCGCCTGTTCCAACTCGGCCAACTCCTCGGGCGAGAGGAACGTGAACCAGCGCAGGTAGCGGATGACGTCCGCGTCGGCGGTGTTGATGAAGTACTGGTACCAGGCGTACGGACTGGTCATCTCCGGGTCGAGCCACAGGCTGCCGCCACCGGTCGACTTCCCGAACTTCTTCCCCTCCGAGTCGGTCACCAGCGGTGTGGTCAGGGCGTGCACCGTGGCGCCGTCCTTCTGACGCACCAGCCTGACCCCGGCGATGATGTTGCCCCATTGATCGGAACCGCCGATCTGCAGCGAGCAGTCGTATCGACGGTGCAGCTCCACGTAGTCGTTGGCCTGCAGCAGCATGTAGCTGAACTCGGTGTAGGAAATGCCCTCGCCTTCGAGCCGACGCCGGACGGTGTCGCGGTCGAGCATCACGTTGACCGAGAAGTACTTGCCGACATCGCGCAGGAACTCGATCGCCGACAGCGGGCCGGTCCACGACAGGTTGTTCTCGATGACGGCCCCGGTCGGCGAGTCATTGAACTCGACGAACCGCTCGAGCTGCCCGCGGATCCGGTCCGCCCACTCCGCCACGGTGTCGGCGGTGTTCAGCGTGCGCTCCCCGGTGTCGCGTGGGTCGCCGATCATGCCGGTGGCCCCGCCCGCGAGCACGATCGGTCGATGGCCGGCCTGTTGGAAGCGGCGCAGCGTCAACAGCGGGATGAGGTGACCCGCATGCAGGCTGGGTGCGGTCGGGTCGAATCCCGAGTAGACGGTGACGGGCCCGGCCGCCAGGGCCTCGGCCAGCGCATCGCGGTCGGTGGACTGCGCGATCAGTCCACGCCACTCCAATTCGTCGAGGATCGACGTACCCATGCGTGCGATCTTTCCGTACTAGTCGCTTCCTCCGGGAGCCGGTGCCCGTGGGCTGCGCCGATAGGCCGATACCTCGTGCCGCCCGGCCAGCCAGAATCGCCACGGACGGTCGGCCGCCTTGCTCACCCCCACCCGCGGCCCCTCGGTGGCCACATGCCGCTCCCCGAGCGTCAGCTGGACCGGGCTGTTGGGATCGAACAGATCGATCCCGTTGTCCTCCATGGTGATTCCCAACGCCGAGCACAGATTGCCAGGCCCTCGGGCAAGGGCGGCGGGACGGACCAACTCACCACGGCGGGCGTGTGCGGTGCTCAGCCCGGCCTCGATGGCGGCCGCCCGCAGCAGCACCGCGCCGGCCACGCCGACGGTCGCACAGACGACGTTCGCGCACACATGGATGCCGTGGCTGCGATACGTGTACAGCCGGCCGGGTGGACCGAACATCACCCGGTTACGCACGCCCGGACCTCGGTACGAATGTGCGGCCGCATCCGGCCACGGGCCGTCCGGCGGGCCACCGTAGGCCTCCACCTCGACGATCATCGCGCTCACCCCCCGCCCGGTGAGTTCGGCGCCGAGCAGCAGACGGGCCGCCGTCAACGGGTCGACCGCCAGGAGCTCAGCGGTCATCGTCAACCACGCTCTCGACTCATCGCTGGCGATCCTACGGAGACCCTTGACACCGCGGACGCGGCGGAGAATATTTCATCACATGATGACTTCATCGAGTGATGAATTTCTTCGCCGAGGCGCCGTCCCCGCCGTCGAAATCGAGAATCTGCGGGTCATCCGCGGTAAGCGCGTGGCCATCGACGACGTCTCGGTGAAGATCGACCCCGGCACGATCACCGGGCTTCTGGGCCCGTCCGGCTGCGGCAAGACCACGCTGATGCGAAGCATCGTCGGCACCCAGATCGTCAGTTCCGGCACGGTGACGGTGCTCGGGAAGCCGGCCGGCTCGGCGGAACTGCGTCACCGAGTCGGCTATGTCACCCAGGACCCGACGATCTACAGCGACCTGCGGGTCATCGACAACGTCCGCTACTTCGCCTCGCTGTACGGCACGGGACCCGACTCCGCTGATGACGCCGTGGCCGCCGTGGGCCTCGCAGACTATCGAACCGCGTTGTGTGCCAACCTATCCGGAGGCCAACGCACACGCGCTTCGCTCGCCTGCGCCCTGGTCTCGCATCCGGACCTGCTGGTGCTCGACGAACCCACCGTCGGGCTCGATCCCGTGCTGCGCGTTGACCTCTGGGAGCAATTCAACCGACTGGCGGAACAAGGCACCACGCTCCTGGTCTCCAGCCACGTCATGGACGAAGCCGACCATTGCGGAGACCTGCTGCTCATGCGCGACGGTCGAATCCTCGCCCACACCACGCCCACGAAACTACGAGAGGACACCGGATGTCAGTCACTGGAGGAAGCGTTTCTCTCCGTCATCACGCACAACATCGGAGCCCCCAAGGCCGAGGCCGGCTGAGTGTCGAGGCGTACCTCGCCACCACCGGACGCATCCTTCGCCAGTTGGCGGCCGACCACCGCAGCGTCGCGATGATTCTCCTCGTACCGAGCCTGATCATCACTCTGCTCTACTTCATGTTCCAGAACGCGCCACATCCGCCCAATGCGCCGTCACCGTTCAACAATGCTTGCCTGATCATGCTCGGCGTGTTCCCCCTCATCGTGATGTTTCTGATCACATCGATAACCATGCAGAGAGAACGGGTTTCGGGCACATTGGAGCGGATCCTGACCACTCCCCTACGTCGGCTGGACCTGCTCGCCGCGTACGGTACCGCCTTCTCGATCGCAGCCGCCGCACAGGCGACGCTCGCATGCCTGGTCTCGTATGCGTTTCTCGGCCTGCACACCGAAGGCAGCCCGGTGTGGGTGTTCGCGATCGCGATCATCAACGCAGTGCTCGGTGTCGGCCTCGGCCTGCTCTGTAGCGCGTTCGCGCGCACTGAGTTTCAGGCCGTGCAGTTCATGCCGGTGGTGATCGCCCCGCAGCTCCTGCTGTGCGGGATCATTGTGCCGCGCGACGTGCTGCCGGACTGGTTGCAGTGGATCAGCAATGTGCTGCCCGCAAGCTACGCTCTGGAGGCGCTGCAACAGGTCGGTGCGTACGCCGAACCGACGTTCACCGTGGTGCGCGACACCGCGGTGGTCATCGGCTTCGCGATCGTCGCTCTCTGCCTGGCGGCGGCCACGCTACGACGAAGGACACCGTGACGACGTTGACCACCAACGCTGAACGCAAGCGACCGGGCCGGCCACCCGGTCCGTCGGACACCCGCGACCGGATTCTGACCAGCGCTCGAGAGTTGTTCGCCCGCAACGGCATCGACAAGACATCAATCCGCGCGATAGCCGCGGCCGCGGGCGTCGACCCCGCGCTGGTCCACCACTACTTCGGCACCAAGACCCAGTTGTTCGCCGCGGCGATCCACATCCCGATCGATCCCATGCAGGTCATCGGTCCGCTCCAGCAGGTCCCGGTCGAAGAGATCGGCCGCACCCTGCCGTCTCTTCTTCTGCCGCTGTGGGATTCGGAAATGGGCAAGGGCTTCATCGCGACGCTGCGCTCGATCATCGCGGGCAACGACACCTCGTTGGTGCGGTCGTTCCTGCAGGAGGTGATCGCGAGGGAAGTCGGTTCGCGTGTCGACGATCCGCCCGGCAGCGGGCCCGTGCGGGTCCAGTTCGTCGCCTCGCAGTTGGTGGGCGTGGTGATGGCGCGCTACATCCTCGAATTGGAGCCGTTCAAATCCCTGCCGGTGGAGCAGATAGCCGAGACCATCGCGCCGAACCTGCAGCGTTACCTCACCGGTGAGCTACCCGGCTTCACCTGACGCACGGTCGAGCATCCGCTGGTGCTCGGCATCGTCGGTGATGTCGACGGCCTCGTCGATCAGCAGCACCGGGATGCCGTCGTCGATGCGATACACCCGGCGCAGCCGCGGGTTGTAGAGGTATTCGTCGCCGACCAGCAGCAGCGGGCCGCGGTCCTGCGGGCAGACCAGGATGTCGAGCAGCTTCTCGTCGAGTGCCACGGTCGATCAGCCCGCCGGGACCGGCATGGCCGGAGCTTGCGTCACCGGGATCCCGGCGATGGAGCCGCCGCTGGCGGCGGCCTGCAGCGCGGCGCGCGCCTGCAGCTTGCGCTGGTAGGCGATCGTCTCCTTGAGTGCCTCGACGAGCGGCGTCTGATTCGGCCGGCGTTGGAGGGCATCCGCCAGCGCCATCGCGTTCGAGTTCGACGGGCGGAAGCCGAGCTTGCGCAGCTTCACGGCGTCGTCGATCAGCACGGAGACCTGACCACCGCCGTCTCCTTGGCGGTACTCCTCGTGGATCGCCTGGAGGACCTGGTCCGCGTTGATCTTGGGCGCGTCCGGCTGGCCCTTCTTGCAGTCGTCACCGGTGCACGGCGTCTTCGGGCCCTCGGCCTGCGGCTCGGGCGCCTCGGTCTGCGCGCTCGGATCGGCGGGCTGCGCCAGCGCCACCGGGGATGCCACACCGACCAGCAGTCCGGCGGTCAAGGCGCCACCGGCGATGCCGCCCGCGACGACGCGACGCCAGATGTCGCGAGGGGTACCGGTTCGCGATGTCATCAATCCTCCAGCTCGGTCGGCGGTGGTCCCAGCCCGGCGACGTACCGCAAGGCGGAGCCTAACAGCGCTCGGCTCCGGCGGCAGGTCGTCGGCTACTGGCCCTCAGCGATCTCGGCACGCACCGCCACGGTCAGCCGCTTGTACCGTTTCGTATCGGGGTCGAGATACCAGGCGTTACGCGACGGCTTCGGGATGCCCTCGGCGCGTAGCGGGCTGACCAGCGGCCGGTACGACGCGCTGAGCGACATGTTCGACACCACGTGAACGATGTCGGGTGGCTCACCGACCGCCAGATCCGCCAAGGCCTCCGACAGATCGGCCGACGGGATGCTGCCGCCGGGCCGCAACTCCAGCGCGGTGACGGCCAGTCGGCGTCCGTTGGCCTCCACCCCGTAGGTCACCGCGAGGTCCACCGATCCCAGGCAGCCCACCGCATCGTTGACGGTCGACGCGTAGACGCATCCCCGATCGGTGTGGATGACCGATCCGCGGCCGTCGACGAGCCAGTAATCGCCGTCGTCGTCGCGGCGGAACAGGTACTCCGTCGACACCCACGTGTCGGCCGGAGCGAACACGCCTCGCTTGATCGGTGCGGTGGGGTCGATCGGGCCGCGCGGACGGGCGAGCAGCAGACCGACCTCGTTGGTCTCGGCGCGACGCACGAAGCCCCGCTCGTCCTCGAGGATCAGGTCCTCGGCCGGGTCGTAGGCCGCCAGTGCCAATTCCCGCCCGCCCGGCAGCGGGCGGCCCTTGCTGCCGATCTTCGCGCCGGACACGTTGGCCAGCACCGCTTGTCCGTCGGTGGTCGCGAAGAACTCGACGACGTGGGCGGGTTCGAAGATCTCCACCACCCGCTTCCACAGCCCGGTCGGCATGCCGGATCCGATGAACAGCCGCACCGGATGGCTGCCGTGCAGCGCGAACGACGGGTCGTCGATGACGTCGCGCAGCATCGCCCACGTGTAGCTGACGACGGTCACGCCGTACTGGCGGATCTCGTTGAGGAACCGGTCGGGTTTCAGGCCGCGGGACAACGCGATTCGCGATCCGCCCACCGCGGCGCCGCCGATCGCGACCAGCAGGCCGGACTGATGGTGCAGCGGCGTCAGGCAGTAGACGGTGTCGCTACGGCTCAGGTTGGCCGCCGACGCGGTGCCGAAGGCCGAGATCGCCCATCGCGCATTGGTGATCTGCCGGGCGACGAGTTGGCCTCCGGCCGAGTTGAATCCGATGAAGGCCAGATCGCGGGCCAAGCCCGGGTTCGGCCGGTACCACCCGGGCAGTTCGACCGCATCCGGGTCGATCTTCTCCATGTCGACGACGTCGCTGTCCTCGGGGACGTCGAGGTCACGGGCCTCGCCGCCGCCGAGCACCAGGACACGCATCTCGAGTCGCCGGGCGGCTTCCAGATTGCTGGGGTCGGCGATGATCTCCGTCACCGATCCGAGGCGGGCGGCGGTGGGCAGGTCAGCGTCGGGCGGCATCAGCACCGCGACCGCACCCAGCCGCGACAGCGCGGCGATCGCAACCAGCGCGCTGGGGCGGGTCTCCATCAGGACACCGACGCGCGCACCCTGGCGAACACCGACGTCGATGAGGCCGCGCACGACATTGTTGATGCGCCGGTCGACGGCTTCGTAGGTGTGCACGCGGCCGTCGAACAGCAGGCAATCGCCGCGGGGGAAGTCGCGGGCCTGCTCGGACATGATGCGGCCGAACGAGATCCGGGTGTGCTCGTTGATCTGGCCGAGGCGGGCCAGGCGCGGCAGCGTTCGCGCCGTCTCGACGGCCAGCGCTCGCGCGGATTTGTTGGCGCTGACGACGGCGTCGGCGGCCGAGCGGGCGAACGTCCACGCCATCTCTGTCGCCGCGGCGGTGCCGTGCGCCAGACGTGAGCTGAGCGAGACACCGGTCTCGTTGGGGTCGGAGTACTGCAGCGCCATGGGGTCGACCCCCTCGGGCCGTTCCCCGGTGCCGTCGAGCCATTTGACCCACTGCGCCACGGCCGGCCACGTCTGACTCGAGGCCTTCGACCCCACCACGAGTCCGAAATGTCCTGCGCGGATGAGGAACTCATAGACATCGGCCTTCGGGGCGGCACGTTTGATGCCCCGCACGGACGCGGGCTGGCCGATGTCGTCGACCTCGCCGACCACGGCCAGCACCGGGCATTCGATGTCCGAGAGCGTGACCAGCTCCCCGTGGATGGAGAAGCCGCCGCTCATCATCCGGTTGTGCGCGATGAACTGTTTGAGCAGTTCGGCGATGGCGGGCCCGGACCACGCGATCCAGCCCTCGGAGGCGAGGAACCGGCGCTGCTGCTCGCGCGGCAGCAGGGCCTCGCGGTCGTGCAGCTGACGCAGGAAGTCGATGCGCGACTGCGCGGTCTTGATCGGGTCGAGCATCTGGAAGCCGGTGCGGGCCAGCCAGCCGGGAATGTCGATGCGGCTGAACACGTGATCGGCCATGAAGTCCGCGGCGGCGGGCGCGATGGAGGCGGGCAGGTTCATCGGCAGCGCGGCCAGGGTGTCGACCGGTGAGCCGAACGCGATGATGCTCGCGAGGTCCTTCGACCGCCGGTATGCCGCGACCTGGTAGGCGAACATGCCGCCCTGCGAGTAGCCGGCAAGGTGCACGTCGCGCCCGGTGACCTCTTTGACCGTGTCGATGGCCTCGCTCAACGCGACGACGTGGTCGGCCAGCGTGCGCTCCATGCCCCCTTCGACCTTGTCGGGCGAACCGAAGTCGATGACCCACGGGTCGATGCCGGCCCGGTGCAGGATGCCGACCGCGCCGTCGTCGCGGGTGACGTCCCACATGTCGGCCGACATCATCATCGGATGCACCATCAGCACGGGTGGCCCGGGCGGCTTGGATCCGGGCCGGGTGTCGGGCGGGAAATAGCGCCGCAGGCGGTACATCGGGACGCTCTGGATGATCTGGAACGGCGAGGGAACGGCGCCGGTCTCCAGGCCGCCGTACCGCAGCACCTCAAGCCCGTTCTGGGCGGTGGCCACCAGCCGTCCGACCGGGTTCGTTATCGCCGACAGATCCACCGCACGCTCCCCTTCAAGCCGACGTGAAACCCCCGAAATCGCCGAGGTCATCATGGCACAGCGACCTGCGCGCCAGGGCCGACCTATCATCGGCGGCTGATGGCGAACCTGATCAACGTCGAGCGCGCGACGGTGGGCTACGGCACGCGCACCCTTCTCGACGCGGTCAGCCTGGGCATTGACGAAGGCGATGCGATCGGTGTGGTCGGTCGCAACGGCGAGGGTAAGACCACGCTGCTGCAGATCCTGACGCTCACCCGCGAGCCGGATTCGGGCCGTGTCACCCACACCTCGGGTCTGTCGGTGGGTTACCTGCGCCAGAGCGACGACTTCGCCGCCGAGAGCACCGTGCGCGACGTGATCGTCGGCGGCCGGCCCGACCATGTGTGGGCCGCCGAGCCCGAGACCCGCGACGTGGTCTCGCACCTGCTGGCCGACGTCTCCCTCGACAGTGCGGTCGAGCGGTTGTCGGGCGGCGAGCGACGCCGGGTGGCGCTGGCGGCGGTGCTGATAGTCGGTCACGACGTCCTCGTGCTCGACGAGCCGACCAACCATCTCGATGTCGAGGTGATCGGGTGGCTGGCCATGCACCTGAACCGGCGCAGGGCCAAGGCGCTGGTGGTGGTCAGCCACGACCGCTGGTTCCTCGACGCGGTGTGCACCAGGACGTGGGAGGTGCATGCCGGTAGCGGAAAAGGCAGAGTCGACGGCTACGACGGTGGCTACGCGGCGTATGTGCTCGCGCGGGCCGAGCGAATGCGGCTCGCGGCAGGTGCCGAGGCGCGCAGGCAGAACCTCATGCGCAAGGAACTGGCGTGGTTGCGGCGCGGCCCCCCGGCGCGGACGTCGAAGCCGAAGTTCCGGATTCAGGCGGCCAACGAGCTGATTGCGAACGAACCGCCGCCGCGCGACTCGCTCGTCCTGCAGCGCTTCGCCACGTCGCGGCTCGGCAAGGACGTGTTCGACCTGCACCGCGTGCGGCTCGAGGCCGGCGACACCGTGGTGCTCGACAAGGTCGACTGGTCGATCGGGCCCGGAGCGCGGATCGGGTTGGTCGGCGTGAACGGCACCGGCAAGACGACGGTGCTGAAGCTATTGGCCGGTGAGCTCGCGCCGACGGCCGGCACGATCAAGCGGGGCGCGACGCTGAAGATCGGCTACCTCAGCCAGGCGCTGGCCGAACTCGACGGGTCCGACCGGGTGCTCGACGCCGTCGAGAACCGGCGGCGCATCACGGAGTTGGCGGGTGGCGGCGAGATCAGTGCCGACACCTTGCTGCGGGACTTCGGGTTCACCGGCGACAAGCTGACCGCGCGGGTGTCGGAGCTGTCGGGTGGTGAACGACGCCGTCTGCAGTTTCTGCGGCTGCTGCTCGACGAGCCGAACGTGCTGCTGTTGGACGAGCCCACCAACGACCTGGACATCGACACCTTGACCGTCATCGAGGACTACCTGGACGGCTGGCCCGGCACGCTGATCGCCGTGACCCACGATCGGTACTTCCTCGAGCGGGTCTCCGACGTCACCTACGCCCTGACCGGCGGCGGCCGTTGTGAGCTGTTGCCGGGCGGGATCGAGCAGTATCTGGCCGACCGGGCTGCGGCGGCCTCACCGCCGGCTCCTGCGTCGTCGACGGCTGGGCCCCAGGGCGAAACGGCGTCGGCTCGGGAACGGCGCACCGGCAAGGAGATGGCGCGCATCGAGGGACAGTTGGAGAGGCTCGAGACGCGAATCGCCGAACTTCACGAGGCGATGGCCGAGGCCGCAGCGGATCATGTCCGGCTCGGTGAGTTGAACGTCGAGCTTCAGGAGTTGTTGAGCCGCAAGGAATCTCTCGAAGAGGCGTGGTTGGCGGCCGCGGACGGCTGAGTCAGCCCCGCAGCCGGATGCGCAACCGGTCGGCCGTCTCCCGCACGACGCCCAGCTGTTTGGCGACCTGGACCGGTGCGGTGCCTCCGCGGGCGTCGCGGGAGTTCACCGAGCCCTCGACGGTCAGCACCTCCCGCACCTGCGACGTGAGTTCCGGGTGGATGCCGGCGAGTTCGGCGTCCTCGAGTTCTTCCAGCCCGACACCCCGCGCCTCCGCTGCGCGCACCGCGGCACCGGCCGCTTCGTGCGCGATCCGGAACGGCACTCCCCTGCGCACGAGCCATTCGGCGACGTCGGTGGCCAGGGTGTAGCCCAGCGGCGCCAGCGCGACCATCCGGTCGGTGTCGAAGCGCAGCGTCGCCACCAATCCCGCCATCGCCGGCAACAGCAGTTCCAGTTGTGCGACGGAGTCGAAGACCGGCTCTTTGTCTTCTTGCAGGTCGCGGTTGTAGGCCAGCGGTTGAGCCTTGAGCGTCGCCAGCAGCCCGGTCAGGTTGCCGATCAGCCGGCCGGACTTGCCGCGGGCGAGTTCGGCGATGTCCGGGTTCTTCTTCTGCGGCATGATCGAGCTGCCCGTCGACCAGGCGTCGTGCAGGGTGACGTACCCGAATTCGGTTGTGCTCCAGAGGATGATGTCCTCGGCCAGCCGAGACAGGTCGACGCCGATCATCGAGAACACGAACGCGGCCTCGGCGGCGAAGTCCCGCGAGGCGGTGGCGTCGACGGAGTTGTCGGCGGCCGCGTCGAACCCGAGGTCCTCGGCGATCGCATCCGGGTTGAGTCCCAGCGACGACCCGGCCAGGGCCCCGGATCCGTAGGGCGACACCGCCGCTCGCTTGTCGAAGTCGACCAGCCGGTCGACGTCGCGCAGCAGCGGATGCGCGTGGGCCAGCAGATGGTGCGCGAGGAGGATCGGCTGGGCGGACTGCAGGTGGGTCTTGCCCGGCATGATCGCGGTCGGATGGGCGGCGGATTGGGTCGCCAAGGCGTCGACGACCTGCAGCGCGCCGTCGGCGACACGCCGGATCGCGTCGCGCAGCCACATCCGAAACAGCGTGGCCACCTGATCGTTTCGCGACCGGCCCGCCCGCAGGCGGCCTCCGAGTTCGGCGCCGACCCGGTCGATCAGGCCGCGTTCGAGCGCTCCGTGGACGTCCTCGTCGGTGACCAGCGGGCCGAAGCTGCCGTCCGCGACGTCGGCGGCCAGGCTGTCGAGACCCGTCAGCAGACCGTCGCGCTGTTCGTCGGTGAGCAGGCCGGCGTCGTGCAGCACCTGCGCGTGCGCTTTCGATGCCCGGATGTCGTAGGGCGCCAGCACCCAGTCGAAGTGCGTCGACTTCGAAAGGGCGGCAAGCGTATCGGACGGCCCGTCGGAGAACCGTCCGCCCCACAGCGAACCTTCGTTCGTGCTCACGCGACCATCACTTGCCCAAGTCGCGGCGGGCGGAGATGCTCGACGACAGACCGTGGATCTGCACGAAACCGCGGGCCGCGGACTGGTCGAAGGTATCGCCCTCGTCGTAGGTGGCGAGGTTGAAGTCGTAGAGCGACTCGGCGCTGCGGCGGCCGTTGACCGCGATGTGTCCGCCGTGCAACACCATCCGGATCTCCCCGGTCACGTGCTCCTGGGTCTTGGCGACGAACGACTCCAGCGCGGTCTTCAGCGGCGAGTACCACAACCCGTCATAGACCAGCTCGCCCCACTTCTGGTCGGTGTGGCGCTTGAACCGGCCGAGCTCGCGCTCGAGCGTGACGTGTTCGAGTTCGGTGTGCGCGGTGATCAACACCATTGCGCCGGGCGCCTCGTAGATTTCGCGGCTCTTGATGCCGACCAACCGGTCCTCGACGACGTCGAGCCTGCCGACACCTTGCTCGCCGGCGCGCCGGTTCAGCTCCTCGATGGCCTGCAGCACGGTCACCGGACGCCCGTCGATCGACACCGGGACACCGCGTTCGAATCCGATGACGACCTCGTCGGGGGTGCTCCAGTTGACCGTCGGATCCTCGGTGTAGTCGTAGACGTCCTTGGTGGGGGCGTTCCACAGATGCTCGAGGAAGCCGGTCTCGACGGCGCGACCCCAGACGTTCTGGTCGATCGAGAACGGCGAGCGCTTGGTGACGTTGATCGGGATTGCGTTCTCCTCGGCGAACGCGATGGCCTTCTCCCGCGTCCACGCGTAGTCACGCACCGGGGCGAGCACCTTGAGATCCGGTGCCAGCGAGGCGAATCCGACCTCGAAGCGCACCTGGTCATTGCCCTTACCGGTGCAGCCGTGTGCGACCGTGCTGCCGCCGTGTTCACGCGCCGCGTCCACCAGGTGCTTGACGATCAACGGTCGGCTCAGCGCCGAAACCAGCGGATAGCGGTCCATGTACAGCGCGTTCGACTGGATCGCGGGCAGGCAGTACTCGTCGGCGAACTCGTCCTTGGCGTCGACGACCACGGCCTCCACGGCGCCGCAGTCGAGTGCGCGCTTGCGGACGACCTCCATGTCCTCGCCGCCCTGCCCGAGGTCGATCGCGACGGCGACCACCTCGCGCCCGGTCTCCTTGCCGATCCAGCTGATCGCCACCGAGGTGTCCAGGCCACCGGAATAGGCCAGGATGACGCGTTCGGACATCAGCAAGTCTCCTTTTGTCTAATGCTTTCGAGTTTCGTTGCCAGTTCGGCGCCGGTCATCGGTTCGCGGGCGACGACCAGGATGGTGTCATCGCCGGCCACGGTGCCGACGACGAACGGAAGTGCCGCGCGGTCCATCGCGGCGGCGAGGTAGTGCGCCGCCCCCGGCGGAGTCCGCAGGATGGCGAGGTTGCCGCTGGCGTCGGTCGAGACCAGCAGCTCGGCCAGCAGCCGCGACATCCGTTCCGTCCCACCGGAGACGCCGCGCACCGGGCTGCCGTCCTCGGGGACGATGTACACGCCGACGCCGCCGTCGGCGCCGCGCAGTTTGACCGCGCCGAGCTCTTCCAGGTCGCGCGACAGCGTGGCCTGGGTGACCTCGATGCCCTCCTCGGCCAGCAAGGTGGCCAATTCGGTTTGACTGTGCACCGATTGCGACGACAGGATCGCCACGATGCGGGCCTGCCGTCCGGCGCGGGTCGCCGCTGAAGTCATCCTGCTCGCTCCAGCAGCCACACCAGCAGCGCCTTCTGCACGTGCAGGCGGTTCTCGGCTTCGTCCCACACCGCGCTCTGCGGACCGTCGATCACCTCGTCGGTGATCTCTTCCCCACGGTGGGCCGGAAGGCAGTGCAGCACAACCGCATCCGCAGCCGCCCGGCCGAGCAGCCCGTCGTTGACCTGGAACGGCCGGAACGGCCCCACCCGGTCCAACCCGTCGTTCTCCTGCCCCATCGACGTCCAGGTGTCGGTGACGAGCACATCGGCACCGTCGGCCGCCGCGTCGGGGTCCTCGGTGACGGTGACGGTCGCACCGGTCTCCGACGCCCGCTTCTTCGCGGCGTCGACGAAGTCCGGATGCGGCTGGAAGCCGGCCGGTCCGGCGATCGTCACATCCAGACCCGCGGTCACGCCGCCCACCATCAGCGAGTGCGCCATGTTGTTGGCGCCATCGCCAAAGTAGGACATCCGCAGCCCCGCCACCTTGCCCTTGCGTTCGGCGAGCGTCTGCAGGTCGGCGAGCACCTGGCACGGGTGGAACTCATCGGAGAGCGCGTTCACGATCGGCACACTCGCACCCGCCGCCATCGCGGTCAGCCGGTCCTGGGCGAAGGTGCGCCACACGATCGCCTTGACATACCGCGAGAGCACCCGACCGGTGTCCTCCAGCGTCTCGTCGCGCCCCAGCTGTGTGCTGCGGCCGTCGACGACGACGGCGTGGCCGCCGAGTTGGGCGATGCCCAACTCGAACGAGAACCGGGTCCGGGTGGAGTTCTTGTCGAAGATCACCGCCACCCCGCTAGGGCCCTCCAGCGGGCGCCGGCTGAACGGCTGCGCCTTCAACTCGGCAGCGAGGGCGAGCACTTCGGCCTGCTCCTCGGGGGTCAGGTCGTCGTCGCGCAGAAAGTGCCTGATTCCGGTCATGAGGCGGCGCCCTTGTCGAGGACCGCGGGAAGCGCGGTGAGGAAGTCGTCGATCTGGGCCTCGGTGATGACCAGCGGCGGGGCCAACCGGATCACGTCGGGCGCCGCGGCGTTCACCAGGAACCCGGCATCACGGGCCGCGGCCTCGACGGCCTTGGCGGCCTCGGCGGTCAGCACGACGCCGAGCAGCAGGCCGCGGCCGCGGACGTGATCGACCAACGGATGTCCCAGCGTCTCGATGCCCGCCGACAGCGTCTTGCCGAGCACGTCGGCGCGACCGACGAGGTCGTCGTCGGCCAGCACCCGCAGCACCGCGAGCGCCGCCGCGGTGCACACGGGATTGCCGCCGAAGGTGCTGCCGTGCAGACCGGGCGTCAACAGCTCGGCGGTTGCGCCTGTGGCGATGCACGCACCGATCGGCAACCCGCCGCCGAGCCCCTTGGCCAGGGTCACGACGTCGGGGGTGATCCCGTCGTGTTGGTGGGCGAAAAACGCTCCGGTCCGCCCCATTCCGGTCTGCACCTCGTCGAGCACCAGCAGCGCGCCGTGCGCCGCGGTGATCTCACGGGCGGCGACCAGGTAACCCGCCGGCGGCACCACGACGCCGCCCTCTCCCATGATCGGCTCGAGGAACACCGCCGCGGTCCCGTCGTCGACAGCTGCCCGCAGCGCGTCGACATCGCCGTACGGCACGTGGGTCACGTCACCGGGCAGCGGCGCGAACGGCGCCTGCTTCGACGGCTGGCCGGTGAGCGCGAGCGACCCCATGGTGCGGCCGTGGAAAGCGCCCTGCGCCGCAACCAGTTTCGTGCGTCCGGTCAGTCGGGTGATCTTGAACGCGACCTCATTGGCCTCGGTACCCGAGTTGCAGAAGAACACCTTGGCGGGGTGGCCCAGGTGGCCGACGAGCGCTTCGGCCAGCGCGACACCGGGTTCGGTCGCGTACAGGTTCGAGGTGTGGCCCAGCGTGTTGAGCTGGCCGGTGACCGCCTCGATGACCGCCGGATTTCGATGGCCCAGGATGTTGACCGCGATGCCGCCGAGCAGGTCGACGTAGGACTTGCCGTCGACGTCGGTGACCACCGCACCGTCCCCGCTGGCCAACGCCAGCGGCGGGGTGCCGTAGTTGTTCATCATCACGGCCTGCCACCGCTCGAGCAGACTCATGACCGCACCACTTTCGTCCCCGTTCCCTCGTCGGTGAGCAGTTCGACCAGCACGCAGTGCTCCACGCGGCCGTCGATGACGTGTGCGCTCGGCACGCCGCCGGCAACCGCACGCAGGCAGGCCTCGATCTTCGGGACCATGCCCGCCTCCAGCGTCGGTAGCATCTGGGTCAGTGCGGCCGAGTCGATCTCGCTGACCAGCGAGCCGCGGTCGGGCCAGTTGGTGTACAGACCCTCGACGTCGGTGAGCATCAGCAGTTTCTCCGCGCCCAGCGCCTCGGCCAGCGCGGCGGCCGCGGTATCGGCGTTGATGTTGTGCACGATTCCGTCGGCGTCGGGCGCGATGGTCGACACCACTGGAATTCGTCCTGCCGCAATGAGATCCAGCAGCGATCCGGCGTTGACCCTTTCGACGTCGGCGGCGAGGCCGATGTCGGTGGCCACGCCGTCGACGGTCACGCTGCGCCGCACGGCGGTGAACAACTGGGCGTCCTCGCCGGTGACGCCGACGGCGTACGGGCCGTGGGCGTTGATCAGCCCGACCAGTTCCCGGCCGACCTGACCGAACAACACCATGCGCGCCACGTCGAGCACCTCGGGTGTGGTGACCCGGAAGCCACCCTTGAAATCACCCGGGATGCCGAGGCGTTTGAGCATCGCGCTGATCTGCGGGCCGCCGCCGTGGACCACGACCGGATGCACACCGCAGTTACGCAGGAAGACCATGTCGGCGGCGAACGCGGCCTTGAGCACCTCGTCGGTCATCGCGTTGCCGCCGTACTTGATGACGACGATCTTGCCGTGCAGTTGTTTGAGCCACGGCAGCGCTTCGGCCAGAACCTTTGCCTTGACCGGGGTTTCGACGCTCATGAGCTGTACGCCGAGTTCTCTTCTACGTATCCGTGCGACAGGTCGGTGGTGCGGATCGAGGCCTGCCCCGAACCGTCGGCGAGATCGATGGTGACATCGATGTCCGCACCGGACAGGTCGACGTCGCGCGAACCCGGCTGCGGCGCCCCGTCTTTCCAGACCGGAAAACCGTTGAACGCCACCGTGACCCGATCCGGGTCGACCTTGAACGGCGCCATTCCGATGGCCGCCAGCACCCGGCCCCAGTTCGGGTCCGACCCGAACAACGCCGTCTTGACCAGGCTGTCACGCGCGACCAGGCGGGCGCCGAGCAGGGCGTCGTCCTCGGACGCCGCACCCTTCACGGTGATGACGATCCGCTTCGTCACGCCCTCGGCGTCGGCCTGCAGCTGCTGGCACAGGTCGTCACACACCCGCAGTATCGCCTCGTCGAGCTCGTCCTGGCTGGGCGTGATCGCGCTGGCGCCCGACGACAGGAGCAGCACGGTGTCGTTGGTCGAACAGCTGCCGTCGACATCGAGGCGGTCGAAGGTGAGCGCGGCGGCCTTGCGCAACGCCTGATCGAGCGCGGCGGAGTCGGCGACGGCGTCGGTGGTGATCACGCAGAGCATGGTGGCCAGCGACGGGGCAATCATGCCCGCGCCCTTGGCCATCCCGCCGACGGTCCAATTGCCCGCGTGATGCAAAGCGACCTGCTTGGGCACGGTGTCGGTGGTCATGATCGCCCGCGCGGCTTCCTCACCGCCGGTGAGGCCGCCGGCCAGTTCGTGCACGATCTCGGTGACGCCGGACAGCACCTTGTCCATGGGCAGCCGGTCGCCGATCAGTCCGGTGGAGCAGACCGCGACCTCGATGGCCCCGGTCTCGGTGCCCCAGTCGCTCAACGCGGCCGCGACCGCCTCGGCGGTGGCGTGCGTGTCCTGGAAGCCCTGGGGTCCGGTGCAGGCGTTGGCGCCGCCGGAGTTCAGGATCACCGCGCGCAGGCGCCCGGTGGTGAGCACCTGCCGGCTCCACAGCACCGGCGCCGCCTTGACCTGATTGCGGGTGAACGCGCCCGCGGCGGCGTAGTCGGGACCCTCGTTGAACACCAACGCCAGGTCCAGCGCCCCCGAGGTCTTGATGCCGGCGGCGATCCCGGTCGCCCGGAAGCCCTCCGGTGCGGTGACCCCCTGCGTGCGCAGCAGCCGTGTGCCGGCGCTCTGCTCGGCGTCGGGCCCGGTCACGGCGCCACACCCACGATCGACAGTCCTTGGGTCTCCGGCCAGCCCAGCGCCAGGTTCATCGACTGCACGGCCGCGCCGCCGGTGCCCTTGACGAGGTTGTCGATCGCCGCGATCGACACCAGCGTCTTCGCGTCGTCGTCCACGGCGACCGCCAGCTGCGCGGCGTTGCTGCCGATCACGGCACCGGTCTTGGGCAGTTGGCCCTCCGGCAGCAGATGGATGAACGGCTCGGCGTCATAAGCCTTTTCGTAGGCGGCGCGGATCTCCGACAGCGGGGCGGCGGTGCGCGCCGTGCAGGTCGCCAGGATCCCGCGGGTCGTGGGGATGAGCACCGGGGTGAACGACACGGTGACGTCCTTGTCGGTTAGCGCGCGCAGCCCCTGGGCGATCTCCGGCGTGTGCCGGTGCTTACCGCCCACGTTGTACGCCCGCGCCGACCCGATCACCTCGGCGCCGAGCAGGTCGGTCTTGGCCGCGCGGCCCGCACCCGATGTGCCGCTGACGGCCACCACGGTCACGGCCGGCTCGATGAGGTCTGCGGCGACGGCGGGCCACAGCGCCAACAGCGCCGCGGTCGGGTAACAGCCCGGCACCGCGATCCGCTTCGATTCGCGCAGGCGCTCGCGCGCACCCGGGAGCTCCGGCAGCCCGTAGGGCCAGCTTCCGGCGTGCGCCGAACCGTAGAACCGCTCCCACGCCGCGGAGTCGGTGAGCCGGAAGTCGGCGCCGCAGTCGATGATCACGGTGTCGTCCCCGAGCTGCTCGGCCAGCTCCGCGGAGTGTCCGTGCGGCAAGCCGAGGAACACCACGTCGTGACCGCCGAGCACCTCTTTGTCGGTGGGCTCCAGCACCCGGCCGGCCAGCGGCAGCAGGTGCGGATGGTGCTCGGCCAGCGTCGTGCCGGCGCTTGCGGCGGCGGTCAGCGCGCCGATTGTCAGCCGCCCGTCGGCATGGGCGGGATGCCCGAGAAGTAGACGTAGGATCTCACCGCCGGCGTATCCGCTGGCGCCCGCTACCGCGACTGAAACCATGCAGGCAATTCTGCATGTTTATGCAGAGCGATGCAAATTCATTACCGTCAGCGGCGTTGTTCGGCGCCGACCCGTTCGGCCGCGGCTTCGACCGCCGCTTCGCGCGCGGCGCTGGCCTCGTCCTCGGTGAGGGTGCGGTCGGCGGCGCGGAACCGCAGCGCGAGCGCCAGCGACTTGCGGCCCTCGCCGATCTGCGGGCCGGTGTAGACGTCGAACAACCGCACATCTTCGAGCAACGGACCCGCCCCCGCCCGGACCGCGTCGATCACGGCGGCCGCGGCGACGTCCTCGTCCACGACGAGGCTGATGTCCTGGAACACCGCAGGGAACGGCGACACCCGCGGCGCCGGGAGCCGTTCGACGATCGGTATCGCGTCCAGATCGAGTTCGACGGCACAGGTGCGCTTGGGCAGTCCGGCCCGCTCGACGACGGCGGGGTGCAGTTCGCCGGCGTAACCGACGACGGTGCCGCTGTCGCGGTCACCAAGCACCACCTCGGCGCAACGGCCGGGATGCCACGGCAGGTGCTGCGCGGGCCGCAGGCTCAGCTCGACACCCGCGGCGCGCGCGATCACCTGGACCGCCTCGAACGCGTCGGCGGGTTGCGCCTCGCGACCGGGACCCCACGGGCCCGCGGGCTCACGCAGCCCGGCCAACACCACGCCGACGTGTTGGGGTTGCCGCGGCAGCGACGCGTCCAGCGCCGCGATCTCCTCGTCGCTGGGGCGCCGGTCGGTCGGTATCCGTTCGAGCGCGCGGGTATCCGGCGTGGGCACGACGACCTGCTGGATGGCGAACAGCCCGACATCGACGGCGCCGCGAGACACGTTGCGGCTCAACGCCTCCAGCAATCCCGGCAGCAGCGTGGTGGCCAGCTGCGGGCGGTCGGAGTCCAGCGGGTTGAGCACGTCGGTCGTCGCCCTGCGGTCGTCGTCGGCGGGCAGTCCCCACTGGTCGAACACGCCCGCAGGCAGGAACGGGGTGGGCAGGATCTCCACATACCCGTTGAGTCCCAACGATTTTCCGATGGCGCGCCGCCGCCTCTGCACGGAGGTGAGGCCGCGTCCGGCCGGGGCCAGCGGCAGCACCGACGGAATCTTCTCCAGGTCCTCGAGCCGCAGCACCTCTTCGACGAGGTCGGCCGGCTGGATGAGGTCGGGCCGCCAACTCGGCGGGGTGACCGTGAGCGTGCCGTCGGCGGAGACGACCCGCGCGCCGACCTGAGTGAGCCGCCGCTCGGCGGTGCCCGGCGCATAGTCGACACCCGCGGTCCGGTCGGGCAGGTCGACCGCCATGGTCACCGGCGGCTGCGACCAGTCCTCGCGGGGCGGTTCACCGCGCCAGTCGGTGAGCGTGGGTTCGACTGTGCCGTCGGCGATCTCGGCCAGCAGCGTGGCGCAGCGGTCCAGCGCGGCGACCGAGATCGCCGGGTCGACGCTGCGCTCGTAGCGGCGTCCCGCCTCGCTGTACAGGCGCAGCCGCCGCTGGGTGCGTGACACCGCGGCCGGATCCCACACCGCGGCCTCGAGCAGCACGTCGGTGGTGGTGTCGCGCACCTCGGTGGTGCCCGCGCCCATCACGCCGCCGATCGCCGCGGTCGCGACGTCGTCGACGATCAGCACGTCGGCGGGGTCGAGGCGGCGTTCGACGTCGTCGAGGGTCACCACGGTCTCCCCCGGTTCGGCGAACCGCACCCGGAATCCGCCGGTGACGAGGCTTCGGTCGTGGGCGTGCATCGGGTGCCCGAGCTCGAGCATGACGTAGTTGGTGACGTCGACCGCGGGTGAGATGGCCCGGATGCCGGACAACAGCAGCCGTCGCTGCATCCACCACGGTGAGACGGCGTCCGGATCGATGCCGGTCACCGGCCGCAGCCCGAAGCGCCGCACGCCGGTGCCCGGGTCGATCGACACAGGCAGCGCCGCGCCCTCGGCGGGCAGGGGCGCGACGTCGGCCGGATCGGCGTAGTCGAGGTCGTAGGCGGCCGCGATCTCGCGGGCCAGACCGCGCACCGACAGGCAGTAGCCGCGGTCCGGTGTGATCGCCAGGTGGAAGACGACATCGTCGAGGCCCAGCACGTCGGCGGCCGGGGTCCCCGGTTCGGCGGTGCCGGCAGGCAGCACCAGGATGCCCGAATGGTCGGTGCCCAGGTTCATTTCGGCCGTCGAGCAGATCATCCCGTCGGAGATCCGGCCGTAGGTCTTGCGGCTGGCGATCGTGAAGTCGCCCGGCAGTACTGTCCCGGGCAGCGCCACCACGACCAGGTCATCGACGGCGAAATTGGTTGCGCCGCAGACGATGTCACGGGGTTCGGCCTCGCCGACGTCGACCTTCACGGCGCGGATGGGCTTCTTGAACTCGGTGAGTTCCTCGATGGCGGCGACCCGACCCACCGTCAGCGGTCCGGTGACGGGACCGACGGGAATGACCTCCTCGACCTCGTGGCCGATGCGGATCAACGCCTGCTCGAGGTCGGAAGGGCTCACGTCCCAACCCGGTGCGCCGGCCTGCACGACGTCGCGCAGCCAGCTGTACGGTAGCCGCATCAGGCCCCTACCCCGAACGGCAGGGAGAACCGCACGTCACCCTCGACCATGTCGCGCATGTCAGGAATCCCGTTGCGGAACTGCAGCGTTCGTTCCAGCCCCATGCCGAACGCGAAGCCCGAGTAGGCGTCGGGGTCGATCCCGCAGGCGCGCAGCACGTTCGGGTTGACCATGCCGCAGCCGCCCCACTCCACCCATCCGGGTCCGCCCTTCTTGTTCTCGAACCAGATGTCGACCTCGGCCGACGGCTCGGTGAACGGGAAGAAGTGCGGCCGGAATCGGGTGCGGGCCTGCGGTCCGAATTCGGAGCGGGCGAACGCGTCGAGCGTGCCGCGCAGGTGTGCCATCGTCAGCCCCTTGTCGACGGCCAGCCCCTCGACCTGATGGAAGACCGGGGTGTGGGTGGCGTCGAGTTCGTCGGTGCGGAAGGTGCGCCCGATCGAGACGATGTAGACGGGCGGTTCGCGCTCGAGCAGCGTTCGGATCTGTACGGGCGAGGTGTGCGTGCGCAATACCTGGCGCGACCCCTCCGGCGCGATGTGGAAGGTGTCCTGCTCGCTGCGGGCGGGATGGTCCGGCGGGAAGTTGAGCGCGTCGAAGTTGAACTGCTCGGTCTCGACCTCGGGCCCCTCGGCCAGCTCCCAGCCCATGGCGATGAACGTGTCGGCGATGCGCTCGCCCAGGATCGTGATCGGGTGGCGCGCGCCGATCGGTTGCCGCGTCGACGGCAGCGTGACGTCAATGCGCTCCGCGACCAGCACCGCGGCGTCGCGCTCCGCGCGCAGCGCCGCCAACCGCTCGTCGTAGGCGCGCTGCGCCTCGCCGCGCGCCACATTGACGCGCTTACCCGCGTCGGCCCGGTCGGCCTTGGCCAGCGACCCAAGCGACTGGCGCGCCAACGCGATCGGCGACCGGTCGCCGAGGTGGTCGGTCTTCGCCCGCGCGAGCGCGTCGAGGTCGGCGGCCGCGTCGAAGGCGCGCCGAGCAGCGCTGACAGCCTCGGTCAGCGCTTCTTCGGACAGGTCTGCGGGCTGATCAGCCACCCGGCGATCATAGGCGATGCGCCAGTTGGCCCTCGAACGCCCATCGGCGCCGTAGGCGGGCGACGACCAAACCCGATGCGGCGGCGACGAGCCCACACGCCGTCGCGATCGTGGCCGACGGACCGCTGGTCACCAACAGGGCGTAGCCGAACGCGACGGCGACACCCAGCAGCAGCCACCGCACCGACGTCCAACGTCCCTCGCGGGCGAAGCGGGCGCTCGCCAGCATCCCGAGCGTCAAGGCCGCGACATGCCCGACGTCGCTGAACCCCCGCTCGATGGCGAGGGTGGCGAATCCGATCGCCAGCCACCAGCCGATCCAGGCCGGGCGCCACCGCGCCGGCAGCGCCGCGGTGAGCGAGCCCAGGACTGCGGCGGCCCCGTAGCTCATTCCGACATCCGGCGCGTGGGCCACCGAACCCGGTAGCCACGCCTGCGCGACACCGGCGCCCAGAGCGGCCGCCACGAGCAGGGTGGCCCCGACGTGTCCGACCGCGAACACCACCAGCAACCGGACGCTGCCCCACTGCAACTCGGCCAACGCCAGCAGGCAGATCAGCCCTGGCAGCCACACGTAGATCGGTCCCGCGTCGACCACGAACGCGCTGCCCACCAAGGTGCCGAGGCGCCCGTGGGAGAGGTTGTGCAGGTTCGTGCTGGCGTGGCAGACGACCCGGTCCTTGAACTCGGGTCCCTGCCACAACAGCACCGACGTCACCGACGTGAGAATGACCGCGTACGCCAGGGTCACCCGAACCGGCCCGAGACGTCCGATCACCACGAGAATCCACTATTCCCCCGCGGGGTGCTCCTCGTTGTTTCCGCCACCTGGCAAGTGCCTGAGGGTTTTCAGCCGGTACATGACGAAGTCGTTCGGCACCCCGTCCTGTTTGTGCGCGAAGACCTGGCGGCGCAGGCGTTTGGCCTCCACGCCCAGCGATGCGAACTCTTCGGCGGGGATGCGGTCGAGCGTGGTCGCCGAGACCACCAATTCCCCGCGGGTCGCGCGGCTCATCACCCGCGCCGCGATGTTGACATCGACGCCCAGCCAATCCGATCCGATGCGCTGCGGGTGGCCGGTGTGCACGCCGACCCGCATGCGTGGGGTAAACCCGTCGATGTCAACGGCTTTGACCGCCTCGCGTGCGGAGATCGCCGCGCGTACGGCCGTCGTCGGGTCGGAGAACACCGCCATGAGGCCGTCGCCCATGCGCTTGACGATCTGTCCGCCCGCCTCCAGCAGCGGCGGCTCGGCGACCTGCGACACGCGACGGAGCAGCTTCAACGTCGCATCGTCGCCGGAGTTCAACGCCCACGCCGAGAAGCCGACGAGGTCGGTGAAGACGAGCGTCGCCTCGCGGTTGGCCGGTTTCCCGGAGACCCGCTCGGTGAGTGCTTGCCACACCTGCAACGCGCCGAGGCTCACTTCGCGGGTGGCGGCATTGCGTTCGAGTATCCGGTCCGCGGCGCGGGCGGCCGCCCGCGGTCCGCCCACTCCGTCGGCCGACAGTGGATCCCCGAACTCCGGATCGCCCGGCAACGCGCGGCGGGTCCGCCGCAGGAAGGCGATGACGCTCTCGTTGCGGTTGGTGTTCTTCAGCCAGCCCAAGGGCCCGGTCGACCGCTCGAACGGCTCGACATCCACGGCGCCAGCCTAAGCGGGCCGCTCGACGCCGAGCAATCTCGTCAGACGAAGCCGTCATCCGAATCACGAAAGCACGGTCAGCGAAGCAGCTGGTCACAGCGATGTGGAGGCCCAGTAGCCAAGGAATAACGGTGCGAGACGACGCGCCCCGCAAATCGTAGACAACATTCGTTGTCAGCATTATCGTCGAGTTCGACGCCGATTCAGCGAGGAATCAGATGACCGCGAACCACAGCACCGATCCCCTTGGTCCCGACTCGTTGACGTGGAAGTACTTCGGCGATCTGCGGACCGGGCTGCTCGGTGTGTGGATCGGTGCGGTGCAGAACATGTACCCCGAACTCGGTGCGGGCGTCGAAGACCATTCGATCCTGCTGCGCGAACCGCTGCAGCGCGTCGCGCGCTCGGTGTACCCGATCATGGGCGTCGTCTACGACGGCGAACGCGCTACCAGTACCGGCGAGCAGATCAAGAACTACCACACCACGATCAAGGGCGTCGACGCCGAAGGCCGTCGCTATCACGCGTTGAACCCCGAGACGTTCTACTGGGCGCACGCCACCTTCTTCATGCTGATCATCAAGACGGCCGAATACTTCTGCGGTGGGTTGACCGAGGCCGAGAAACGTCAGCTGTTCGACGAGCACGTGCAGTGGTATCGCATGTACGGCATGAGCATGCGCCCGGTGCCTGAGAGCTGGGAGGAGTTCTGCGAGTACTGGGACCGCAAATGCCGCGAGGAGCTCGAGATCAACCGCGCCACGCTCGACATCTTCTCGATCCGCATCCCCAAACCGTGGTTCGTGTTGATGCCGACCGGGCTGTGGGATCAGCTCTTCAAGCCGATGGTGGGCGCACAGCGCTGGATCGCGGCGGGCGTTTTCGACGAAGCGCTTCGTGAGAAGGCCAACATGCGGTGGACGCCGGGAGACGAGGTTTTACTGCGGCTGTTCGGCAAGTTGGTCGAGTTCGCATTCGTCGCGGTGCCCGACGAAATCCGTTTGCATCCACGGGCATTGACCGCATATCGGCGCGCCCAGGGGCGCCTGCCCGCGAACGCCCCTCTGGTCGAGGCCCCGGCGTTCATGGCGCCGCCCAGCGACCGGCGCGGGCTGCCGATGCACTACGTCCCGCCGCGCAAGTCCCTGCTCGACCGGGCGGGCTCGCTGGTGCACACCACGTTCTCTTTGGCGGGGCTGCGTCCGGCGCGCGGACGCCATAAGGCAGCCTGAGTGCATGCTCGAATGGTCTGATGTCGATCTCGCCGTACGCGATGCCGTGCGTGAGTTCGTCGACAAGGAAATCCGCCCGCACGTCGACGCGCTGGAAAGCGGCGAGATGGAGCCCTACCCCATCGTCCGCAAGCTGTTCGCGACGTTCGGCATCGCCGACATGGCTCGCGAGTCGCTGAACAAGCGGCTCGCCCGGCTGCGCGACGGTGGCGGCGCGTCCGAGAAATCCTCGGGCGGCGGCGGCATGTTCGGCGAGGGTTCCGGCGGCATGGGGTTCGTCGTGATCAGCGAGTTGTGCCGGGTCTCGATGGGCGTGGTCACCGGCATGGGCGTCAGCCTCGGGCTGACGGTGCCGACGATCATGAGCCGGGGCACGCTGGCGCAGCAGGAGCGCTGGCTGCCGGACCTGGTCACCTACGACAAGGTGGGCGCCTGGGCGATCACCGAGCCCGACTCGGGATCTGATGCGTTCGGCGGCATGAAGTCCTACGTCGTGCGCGACGGCTCAGGAAATGGGGACTACATCCTCAACGGCCAGAAGACGTTCATCACCAACGGACCCGACGCCGACGTCGTGGTGGTCTACGCCAAGTTGGACGAAGGCGACCCGAGCGTCGACAAGCGGGACCGCAAGGTGCTGACCTTTGTTCTCGACCGCGGCATGGAGGGCTTCGTGCAGTCGAAGCCGTTCCGCAAGATGGGAATTCACAGCTCCCGCACCGGCGAGTTGTTCTTCAACAACGTGCGTCTGGGCCGCGACCGGCTGCTCGGCGAGACCGAGGAGAATTCCGCCGGCGACGGCCGCGCCAGCGCGCGCTCGAGCTTCAGCACCGAACGCATCGGCGTTGCCGCGATGTCGCTCGGTGTCATCGAGGAGTGCCTGCGGCTGTGCGTCGACTACGCCAAGAGTCGCACGCTGTGGGGTCAGGAGATCGGCCAGTTCCAGCTGATCCAGCTCAAGCTGGCGAACATGGAGGTGGCGCGGATGAACGTGCGCAACATCCTGTTTCGTGTGATCGAAGCCGCGCAGGCCGGCGTGCCGATTTCGCTGCCCGAGGCCTCGGCGATCAAGTGGTACTGCTCGCAGGCGGCCACCGACGTCGCGATGGACGCGGTGCAGTTGTTCGGCGGCAACGGCTACATGACCGAGTACCGAGTCGAACAACTGGCGCGCGACGCCAAGTCGCTGATGATTTACGCCGGAAGCAACGAGGTGCAGATCACGCACGTGGCGCGGGGTCTTCTCGGCTCCTGACGGGTCAGCGGTCCTCGACGATGAACTGCGCGGCGCGCGCGGCCATCGCCATCACCGGCCCGTTCAGGTTGCCCGCCAACATGATCGGCATCGCCGAGCAGTCGACGATGCGCAGACTGTCGATACCGCGCACGCGCAGTCGGCCGTCGACGATGTCGTCGTCGCTGGGACCCATGGCGCAGCTGCCGATGGCGTGATAGCCGCAATAGCCGCCGTCCAACGCGGAGTCGACCAGTTCGTCGTCGCTGCGCGCCTGTGGGCCGGGGAACGTCTCGTGGTCGATGTGCTCGCCGATCGGTGAGCGCTCGAACAGCTCGCGGGCCCGGCGCAGCAGGTTGGCGGTGGTGCTGCGGTCGTAGTCGCTGGTGAGGTAGCTCGGGTCCAGCAGCAACGGCGCCGCCGGGTCCGCCGCGGTGATCTCGACGCTGCCCTCGGATGTGGGGCGAAGGGTGAAACCCAGACACGACACCCCTGGCTCGCGTTCGAGGGCCACCGGCTCACCGTCGTTGTACGCCGGGATCGTGAAGGGGCCCAACAACAGTTGTCCGTCTACGCGGGGCGCGTCCGGGGTGGTCTTCATGAACGCGAGCACGTCGAAGGTCGGTGTCGCCAGCGAGCCGCGGCGTCTTGCCAGGTAGCGTGCGGCGCTTCTGGCCTGCCCGGATCGGCTGGACAGCTGCCGGTTGTATCCGAGCTCGGCGTTGAGGCGATACTTCAGCGCAAAGCAGCGGTGTTCACGCATCCGCCTGCCCACGTTCTCGCGTTCGAGCACCAGCGGGACGCCGGCCCGGTCGAGCACCTCGCGCGGGCCAATTCCCGACAGTTGCAGCAGCTTCGGGCTGCCCATGCTGCCGAGGGCGAGGATCGTCTCACGGTCGGCCTGGAACTGTGAGCGCGCGCCGTCCGGCGTTCGGACGGTGATGCCGGTGGCTCGGTCGTTGTCGATGTCGATGCGGCACACCTCGGCTCGCGTGATCACGGTGAGGTTCGGTCGTCGCATCGCCGGGCGCAGGAACGCGTCGGCGGCGCTCACCCGGCGGCCCCGGCGAATGGTGGCGGGGGTGAACCCGATACGGGGTTCGTCGCTCTCGTTGATGTCGTCGAGGGGCCGGAGCCCGAGGTTCGCGCCCGACCGCACCAACTCGTGGCTCACGACGTCTTGTTCGGCCGCTACCGAGATGTGCAGCGGTCCGCCCGCGCCGCGGGTGGGTGAGGCGCCGAACGCGTTGTCCTCCATGGCTTTGAATACGGGCAGGATCTCGTCCCAGCCCCACCCCTTGTTGCCCAGCTCCTCGAGCTCGTCGTAGTCGGCCCGGTTGCCTCGGTTGTAGACCATGCCGTTGATGGAACTCGAGCCCCCGATCACCTTGCCGCGGGTCCAGAACTCGGGGCGTTGCCTGGGTCCGAACGGCGTTGTCGCGTAGCGCCAGACGTACTTCTCGTTCTCGAACAACATGCCCGAGCCCTTGGGCACGTGCAGCATCGGATGCCTGTCGAGACCGCCGGCCTCGACCAGCAGCACCCTCGTCGCCGGGTCGGCGGACAACCGGTCCGCCAGTACGCAGCCGGCCGAACCGGCGCCCGCGATGATGTAGTCGAAGCGACGCATCGCCGCACAATACTTCGCCGAGCTAAGTCTGTGGGGAGTTTGGGCGCTGATGTGACGCACGCGCTTCGGCGCTAGGTGCGTTGTGCCCGCGCGCTCTGGTAGAGGCAGATCGCCGCGGCCGCGGCCACGTTGAGGCTCTCGGTGCTGCCCGGCATCGGGATGTGGACGCGGTGCGTGGCCGACGCCGCGAGCTCTGCCGGCAGACCGTGCGCCTCCGGCCCGAACATCCACGCCGTCGGTCCCGCAAGCTCGGCTTCCAGATCGGGGCTGTCGAGCGAGATTTCGCCGTCCACCGTGGTCGCCAGCACCTGCAGGCCGGCGCCGGCGAGTTGCGACACCGCCGCCGCAGCGTCGTTTTCAGTGACGACGGGGATGGAGAAGATGCTGCCGGTCGAGGCGCGCAGGCACTTACCGTTGTACGGGTCGACGCTGTGCCCGGCGAAAATCACGGCGTCGGCTCCCATCGCGTCGGCGATCCGGATCAACGTGCCTGCGTTGCCCGGCTCGGACATCTCGACGGCGACCGCCACCAGTCGCGGCGACGCGGCCAGCACGTCGCCGATCGAGGTCTGCGGTGTCGTGCACACCGCGACCAGTCCGACCGGAGTCACCGTCTCCGACAGCGCCTTTGCGGCGCGTTCCGTCACCACGTGCACGGGGGCGTCGGCCAGCAGGGAACCGAACCGGTTCAGCGCGTCCTCGGTGGCGAAGACCTCGGATATGAGACCGCGCCGCAACGCCGCCTCGACGAGGTTGGGTCCCTCGGCGAGGAAGCGCGCGACGCGGCGTCGCCCGACGTGGCGGTGCAGCTTGGCCGCAGCGACCACCCGGGCGGATCGTTCGGTGAGCGTCAGGCAGCCTCGCCCGACGGCGCGTTGACGTCCTCGGGCAGTGCGCCCTTGGCGACCTCCACCAGCGCGGTGAACGCGGCCGGATCGCTGACGGCGATCTCGGCGAGGTTCTTGCGGTCGACCTCGACCCCGGCGGCCTTGAGCCCCTGGATCAGGCGGTTGTAGGTGATGTCGTTGGCGCGGGCGGCGGCGTTGATGCGCGAGATCCACAGCTTGCGGAACTCGCCCTTGCGGGCGCGGCGGTCACGATAGGCGTAGTTGAGCGAATGCAGCTGCTGCTCTTTGGCCTTGCGGTACAGCCGCGACCGCTGGCCCCGGTAGCCCTTGGAGGCCTTGAGTATTGTCCGCCGCTTCTTCTGGGCGTTGACTGCGCGCTTGACGCGTGCCATGGGAATGTCCTTCGTTCAAGTCGTACGTATTGAGTCGGTCAGCCGTTGAGCATCTTCTTGATGCGGGCGGTGTCGTTGGCCGACACAACGGTGCGGCCGTCGAGTCGCCGGGTGCGCTTGCTCGGCTTGTGCTCGAGCAAGTGGCGGCGGTTGGCCTTCTGGCGCACGATCTTGCCGGTTCCGGTGCGACGGAACCGCTTGGAAGCGCCGCTGTGGGTCTTCGCCTTGGGCATGGGTCCTCTGCTCTGTTGTTCTAGCTGTTTCTGTCGGGTGCTGGGGTCGGCTCTGCGGAGCCTTCGGCCTGCTGCGCCGCCTTGGCGCGAGTCTTCGCGCCGCGGTGCGGGGCCAGCACCATCGTCATGTTGCGCCCGTCCTGCTTGGCGGACGTCTCGACGAAGCCGTAATCGGCGACGTCGGCGCCCAGCCGCTGCAGGAGCCGGAAACCCAACTCGGGTCGCGACTGCTCGCGGCCGCGGAACATGATCGTCACCTTCACCTTGGACCCGGCCTCGAGGAAGCGGATCACGTGACCCTTCTTGGTCTCGTAGTCGTGCGGGTCGATCTTGGGACGGAGCTTCTGTTCCTTGACGACGGTCTGCTGCTGGTTCTTGCGAGACTCGCGTGCCTTCTGAGCCGTCTCGTATTTGAACTTTCCGTAGTCCATGATCTTGCAGACCGGGGGTTTGGCATCCGGTGCTACTTCGACGAGATCGAGATCGGCATCCGCGGCGACGCGGAGAGCATCTTCGATGCGCACGATGCCTACCTGTTCACCGCCCGGTCCGATCAGGCGGACTTCAGGTACGCGGATGCGCTCGTTGACGCGGGTCTCAGTGCTGATGGGGCCTCCTACTGTTGTCTTCTAGGAGCCCACTCCATCAGCGCTCTGCTCTACCGAACAGAAAAGCCCTGCTCAAAGCAGGGCCCACAGCCGACCAGGACAGGCATTGATGCCTGTGACCGGACCGCTGAGCCGGTGTGGCCAGCGGTGGGAGAGGGACTCCACTTGCTGTCCCTGGCGTTTGCCGGGACGGTCGCGCATGCCAGTCTAGCAGGCATGACCGATGACTCGAACTCAGCTGACCTCGACAGCGCCGGCGGCTCGGCCGGCTCAGGTGATCTGAACGGCTCAGCCGGCTCAGGTGATCTGAACGGCTCAGCCGTTCGTGAGCTCGCCGACATCCCCGCCGTCGAGGTGATCACCCGGTCGGCGGTGATGCTGATGAGCGCCGCGGCCGAGAAGCTCGGGCTGTCGGCCGAGAACCCGGACGACAGCCCCCACCGCGATCTGGACGAGGCGCGCCGGCTGATCACCGCGCTCGCCGGGTTGGTCACCGCGTCCGTGGAGTATCTCGGACCGCATGCCGGGCCGGTGCGGGACGGCCTGAAAACACTGCAGTTGGCCTTCCGCGAGGCCAGCGCATCACCGGACGAACCGGGCCAGGGTCCCGGCGAGAAGTACACCGGTCCCGTCTGGTCGTGAGTCGCCGCCCATTTGGCGTCCTGACCGAATAATGTCGCGGCCTATGACCGTCGCTAACGTGCCTGTGACCCGCCGCAGGTCGAGGCACTGGTGGGTGCCCGCCGCGGCCGGCTGGACGGTCGGCGTCATCGCCACGCTCTCATTGATGGCGAGCGTCTCGCCGTTCGTGCGGTCGGTCATCCGGGTGCCGCGCGAGTTCGTCAACGACTACATCTTCAACTTCCCGGACACCAGCTTCGCGTGGGCGTTCGTGCTGGCGCTGCTGGCCGCGGCGCTGGCCGCGCGCAAGCGCATCGCCTGGTGGATCCTCGTCGCCTACATGGTGGGCGCGATCGTGTTCAACGTCGCCGGCCTGGTGTCCGGCGAGGAGTCGGTGATCGAAGACATCGGCGAGGTCATCGGGCTGGCCTTCCACATCGCCGCGATCCTGTTCCTGCTGCTGGCCCGCCGCGAGTTCTGGGCGAAGGTGCGCCGGGGCGCACTGCTGAAGGCGGCGGCCGTGCTGGTCGCCGGAATGGCGATCGGCACCGCGATCGGCTGGGGTCTTCTCGAACTGTTCCCCGGCAGCCTGGCCCGCAGCGACCGGTTCTGGTACGCGCTGAACCGGGTGAGCGCCTTCGCGGGCGCGGACTCCTCGAACTTCAGCGGCCACCCGCACGTGCTGATCAACGCGCTGCTCGGACTCTTCGGCGCCGTCGCGCTGATGGTCGCGGCGATCGTGCTGTTCCAGTCCCAGCGCGCCGAGAACGCGCTGACCGGCGAGGACGAATCCGCGCTGCGCGGGTTGCTCGAGTTGTTCGGCAAGAACGACTCGCTCGGCTATTTCGCCACGCGCCGCGACAAGGCGGTGGTGTTCGCACCCAACGGCCGCGCCGCCATCACCTATCGCGTGGAAGTCGGCGTCTGCCTGGCCAGCGGGGACCCGGTGGGCGATCCCAAGGCATGGCCGGCGGCCATCGATGCGTGGCTTGCGCTGTGTCTGGCCTACGGCTGGGCCCCGGGTGTGATGGGCGCCAGCGCGGCGGGCGCCGAGGCCTTCCGCCAGGCCGGTCTCAACGCGTTGCAGCTCGGCGACGAGGCCATTCTCTATCCGGACGACTTCCGGCTCTCCGGTCCGGACATGCGCGCGGTTCGCCAGGCCGTGACCCGCGCGCGGCGCGCCGGTGCGAGCGTCCGCATCCGCAGGCACCGCGATCTGGACGCCGAGGAGATGGCCGACGTCATCGCCCGCGCCGACGCCTGGCGCGACACCGACGACGAGCGCGGGTTCTCGATGGCGCTGGGCAGGCTCGGCGATCCGGCCGACGGCGACTGCCTCCTCGTGGAGGCGGTCCAGAACGCGGGTGGAAAAGATCAAGTGGTTGCGATGCTGTCGCTGGTGCCGTGGGGCACCAACGGCGTCTCGCTGGACCTGATGCGCCGCTCCCCCCAGTCGCCCAACGGCACCATCGAGCTGATGGTCAGCGAACTGTGCATGCAGGCCGAAGACATTGGCATCACCAGGATCTCGCTGAACTTCGCGATGTTCCGCTCGGCGTTCGAACACGGCGCCCAGCTCGGCGCCGGCCCGGTCGCGCGGCTGTGGCGCAGCCTGCTGGTGTTCTTCTCGCGGTGGTGGCAGCTCGAGACGCTGTACCGCTCAAACATGAAATACCAACCGGACTGGGTGCCGCGCTACGCGTGCTACGACGACGCCCGGCTCGTCCCCCGGGTCGGGGTGGCCTCGGTGATCGCCGAGGGGTTCCTGGTGCTGCCCTTCTCGCGGCGCCACGAACAGCCGCACACCGGTCACCACACCGCCGTCCCACAGAACCTGATGGCGACGGGGCTGCTGCACCACGACGGCTCGGCACCCGACGTCAGCGGCTTGGCGGCTGATCTGCCCGACGCCGAGGAAGCGCGGCTCCCGGAACAGGTTCGGGTACGCATGTCCAAGCTGAAGGCGTTGCAGGACAACGGGATCGATGCCTATCCCGTCGGCACGCCGCCGTCGCACACGGTCGCAGAGGCATTGGGAACCGATGTCGCGGACGACAAATCAATCACGGTGGCGGGCAGGGTGCTGCGTAGCCGCGACTACGGCGGTGTGCTGTTCGCCCAGTTGCGCGACTGGTCCGCCGAAGTCCAGCTGCTGCTGGACAATTCGTTGCTCGAATCGACGACGACGGCCGACTTCACCCACGCCGTCGATCTCGGCGACCTGATTGAGGTGTCGGGCACCATGGGCTACAGCAAGAAGGGCACCCGCTCGTTGCTGGTTCGCGACTGGCGGATGATCGGCAAGTGCCTGCGGCCGCTGCCCGACAAGTGGAAGGGCCTGACCGACCAGGAAGCGCGGGTGCGCGCCCGCTACGTCGACCTGGCGATCAACACCGAGGCTCGCGACCTGATCCGGGCGCGAAGCGGTGTGCTGCACGCGATCCGGGAAACGTTGGTCGGCAAGGGTTTTCTCGAGGTCGAGACGCCCATCCTGCAGCAGATTCACGGCG
>NZ_LZJE01000024.1:0-3364 GCF_001666865.1 Mycobacterium sp. E136 | reverse complement strand
AGGTGCTCGGCGATCTCGGTCGCGGTCGGCGCGCGGTTCAGACCCTGCGCCAGCGTGGCGGTCGCCTTGTTGACCCTCATCTGGAGGTCCTTGACGGTGCGCGGCACCTTCACCGCCCACGCATGGTCCCGGAAGTGCCTGCGGACCTCGCCCATCATCGTTGGCACGGCAAAGGACAAGAACTCCGTCCCGTTGTCGATGTCGAACCGGTTGAGCGCATTGACCAGGCCGACGCGAGCGGCCTGCACCAGGTCTTCATGTGCCTCGCCACGGTTGCGGTAGCGCCGCGCGATGTGATCGGCCAGCGGAATGCAGCGCTGGCAGATCAGGTCGCGCTGGCGGCGATAGGCGTGCGACCCTTCATCGAGGGTCTTGAGGTGACGGAACATCTCCGTCACGTCTGAGTAGTCGGAATTAGGTCGAGCCACGGGTACATCCGTCCCTCGGAAATGGAATGGCGGGCTCGGATCTGAACCTGATCGACCACGTATACCCCCATGTTGACCAGCCGAAACGATCCTCCCCTCGCATGAGGTTGCAGCGGTGGGGCACCGAGCCTGGTCGGCGACTTCTAAGCTGCTGGACATGGACGTCTGGACCAGGAACAACATCAAGATCGTTGGCCGCCAGAGCGCCCCGACGCTGTTCCTGGCCCACGGGTTCGGGTGCGACCAGAATTTGTGGCGCCTCATCGTCGAGCGGTTGCAAGCCGACTTCCGGATCGTGTTGATGGACCACGTCGGCTCCGGCGCATCGGACCCGAAGGCGTGGGACGAGACCAAATACTCATCGCTGGACGGCTACGCCGACGACATCGCCGAGATACTGCGCGACCTCGACCTGCGCGATGTGGTGTTCGTCGGGCACTCGGTGGCCGCGATGATCGGTGTTCTCGCCGTGATCAGCGAGCCCGAACGGATCGCCAAACTCGTCATGATCACGCCGTCGCCCCGCTATATCGACGACGACGGGTACCAGGGCGGATTCTCGAGGGCGGACATCGACGAACTGCTGGAGTCACTGGAACTCAACTACCTCGGTTGGTCGGAAGCCATGGCCCCGGTGATCATGGGCAACGCGGACCGACCCGAACTGGCCGCGGAACTCGAGGCGTCGTTCTGCCGAACCGACCCGGACTGCGCGCGCGTGTTCGCCCGTGCGACGTTTCTGTCCGACAACCGCACCGACCTCCCGAACGTTTTGGTGCCCACCCTGATTCTGGAGTGTGCCGAAGACGCGATCGCCCCGGCGACCGTCGGAGCCTATGTGCACCAACACATCCCCGGCAGTCGGCTGGTCACACTCGATGCGACCGGGCACTGTCCTCACGTCAGCGACCCGGACGAAACGGCCCAAGCGATCGCCGAATTCGCACGTCGGACATGACCGAGTTGGACCTCGGCGATCATTGGGAGAACGCGCCGTCCGGTAATGCGATCGCCCATCCGAACGGACGCATCATCCACGCCAACGCGACATTGGCCGGCTGGCTGGGTTACGAGCGAAACAGTCTGCAGGGCAAGCTGATCACCGACCTACTGACCGTGGGCGGCCGCCTGCACTACGACACCCACTTCCGGGCGATCCTGCGGATGAGCGGCAAACTCGACGGAGTCACGCTCGATTTCCAGACCGCCGACGGCACCCGGATCCCCATCTTCCTGACCGCCAACGTGAAGTACGACGCCGACGGCAAGCCGAAGCTGCTGCGCCTCACGGCGGTCGACGCCAAGGACCGGAGGTCGTACGAACGCGAACTGCTCGCGCAGCGCGAGCGCGCCGAGACCGAACGCAGCCGCGTGCAGGCATTCGCCGAAACCCTGCGCCGCTCACTGCTTCCGCCGCTCCTCGCGCCGCCGCCGGGATTGGATGCCGCCGCCTACTACCACACCGCATCGGAGGACGACGTCGGCGGCGACTTCTACGACTTGTTCCCGCTCTCGCGAACGACGTGGGGGTTCTTCCTCGGCGATGTCGCCGGCAAGGGGGTGGACGCCGCCGTCGTCGCAGGCCTGGCGCGGTACGTGCTGCGTTCGGCGGCGGTCGCCGACCACGACCCGGTGAAGGCCCTACGCGTCCTCAATTCGGTGCTCATGCAGGACGTCGAGGTCGGCGGTAACCGCCTGTGCACCGTGATCGACGGCAACCTCACCATGTGCGGCGACGGTTTCGACGTGGAACTCGCCAGCGGCGGCCATCCGCCGCCACTGCTCCTCACCGCGGACGGTTCGGCGCACTACGCCGACACCGTCGGCGGCCACGCCACCGGGATCACCGACAACGCGCGATTCGTCGCCCACACATTTCACCTGTCGCCGGGCGACACCCTGGTCCTCTACACCGACGGCTTGACCGAGGCGAACACCGGAATCGGACACGAGCGCTACGACGACGAAGGGGCCCTGCTCGCGTTCGTCGACGAGCGCGCCCCCGCCACGGCCGACACCATCGTCAACGCTTTGAAGGAACTTTTCACCAGCTTCGGGCCCGGAGTCAAAGACGATGCAGCGGTGCTCGCCCTCGGGGTTCCCGCGAACGCCTGATCAGGTCTCGTCGGCGACGTCGTGGCGATCCTGATGACCGCCCGGTGCCTCGGGATCGTCGTCGCGGTGGTCCAGATCGTCCTGCAGTGCGCGCTGTTCCTCGGTCACCTTGGTGGCGTCCTTCGGCGTGGCCGGCGGATCGTTCTGCGTTGACATTCGAGCAGGATCGACCGCTTGCCGAACGGCGAAACCCGGTGTGATGGGACATACATTGCTAGGACACTAACTATTAGTCCACGATGGAAGAGTGACCATTTCCACGCCGTCCCGCGTCGACCCGCTCGCGCTCGAACAGCAGGTCTGCTTCGCGCTCGCGGTGACCCACCGGGCCGTGCTGGCGATCTACCGACCGCTGCTCGAACCACTCGGCCTCACCCACCCGCAGTACCTGGTCATGCTGACGTTGTGGGACCACTTCAAGACCGCGGGCACGGGCGAACCGCCCACGAAACCACTTTCGGTCAAAGACATCGCACGCACCCTGCAACTCGATTCGGCGACGCTGTCCCCAATGCTCAAACGCCTCGAGGCGCTCGGCTTCATCAGCCGGGCCCGCAGCGCCGTCGACGAACGTGCCACCGATGTGCGGCTCACCGAGAAGGGTGAGCACTTACGCCAACGCGCGCTCGACATTCCGCTTGCCGTCGTCGAACGCCTGGGCGTCGACCTTTCCGAACTCGAAAATCTCCGCAATGTGTTGAACCGCGTGAACACCGCTGCACTTGCGGCGGGCGCACTCGACACCTGACTATCCGAGGAGGACCCGTGGCTGCGGCCCGCCCCAACATCATTCAGTACATCGCCTATTCGTATGGGCGCCG
>NZ_LZJE01000023.1:0-42972 GCF_001666865.1 Mycobacterium sp. E136 | reverse complement strand
AGCTGCGCATCGCGCACGAAGCAGTAATCGGGCACGCCCTCCAACGCGATACATTTCGTCGGGCAATGGAGTCGCACCTTAAGCCCACAGGCACTACCACGGCTGGCACGAGAGGGCGGCCTGCGGAGCTGTTCCGCCGCCGCGAGCCCGAGTCGAATCGCCGCCGCCAGTCTTGACAGTGGCCTGCCCGTGCGACTCGAGTCGCCTGCCACACCACATCTTTCAGTGCGCGATGCAGGACCGGCTCGGCATAGGGCGTCAGTGCAGCCGGGCAGTTCCACCGAGATTGTCGGCGGGCCGAGGTATATTTGGCCGCAGCTTCACGAGATGCCGTCGTCAAGCTCCGACTGGACGGTACGCCAACCCCACGCTCGTGGGTGGCTCGGATGACGAAGCGGCTGACACCAATCGGTGACGGTAAGAGCGCCTCCTGGGCGGAGGTTTGAAAAGGGGAGTTCCCAGATGACGTCTTACACCTCGGACGATCAGTGGTGATCGTTTCAGACCTTCGTCGCCGCCTACATCGCAGGCATGCTGCACCCTCGAGATGTCTTCACCATCTCGCGGAGATCTGCGGTGATGCCGCCGCTCGCGGAATTCCGTTGCGACGTCGAGTTGCAGCGGCCCAAAACACCCGCCGACCAGCAGGCGATCGCCGAGACCTTCCGCCCCTACCTGGTGGCCAGGGACTGGGTGTCGATCAACCGAGGCGAGGTCGTCACGTTCGACCCGCAGCGTTGAGGCTCGCAGTGGCAATCTTCAACCTGCGGTCCGCACTTGTCGCGGGGCACGGATATCGGTACCCGATTGTCGTCGTGGCCGCAGCCGAGTCAACTAGCGGAGCAGTATCCTCGAAGGTGCTTCATGAGATGCCGTCGCCAAGCTCCGACTGGGCGGCACGCCAACCCCACGCTCGTGGGTGGCTCGGATGACGAAGCGGCCGCCACTAACCGGTGACGGTAAGAGCGCCTCCTAATTAGGGGCCCGAACGAGAACCGAGCAGTGACGCTTCGCTGCGGACGCGGCAATCTTCCTGCTTGACGGCAGCAAGGGGGCCTATCGATATCGACGGGCCCCCCGAGGAAGGAAGGCAGTTATGCCTCATCAGGTGGGTTCGATTCCCCATATGCACCATCCTTGCGACCGCTGTGGCTACGCCACTCGTTACAAGCAGTTCTCGTTGGTGTGCGAATGCACCATGCCGGATCGCTGTCCACACCCGCCCGGCTACGTTGTCGACGGGTTGTGCCGCCGCTGTGGTGGCGACGCGACGGAGAGCCGCAAGAGGCCGGATAGCATTCTCCAACAACGCATCTCTCAAGTCGAAACCGGGGAACAACCCTTAGACGCTGCGCAGGAATGGCGCAGGGGTCCGGCGCTTCGAATGGCTCCTCGCTATGCCGCCGGCCCACCCCGGCCTCAGCGCCGCTGATCTCCCGCCAGCACACCTCTCCCCGCATGCGACGATGACCCGCACACCCCAAGCAAAGGAGCTCAGATGGGGTTCGAGCACATCGACGACCTGCTCAACGGCGTCACCGCCGACGGTTCGTTGCATGGCATTGCAGCCACAGTCGTTGGCCGCGACGGCGTCCTCTACGAGGGCGCAGCGGGAGACGCGGGACCCCACACCATGTTCCGCAACGCATCCATGACCAAGGCTGTCGCCACCACCGCCGCGCTGCAGCTCGTCGAACAGGGCCGCGTCGATCTCGACGCGTCCGTCACTTCGATCGTGCCCGAATTCGGCGAGCTCCAAGTAATCGACGGCTTCGAGGGCGGCGAGCCGATCCTCCGTGCGCCTAGGACGCAGGCGACTGTCCGCCAGCTGATGAACCACACGGCCGGCTGTGGGTACAACTTCATGAACCAGAAGCTCTTCACCTTCTGCAACGAGCAAGGCTTTCCCACCCCGCTCGACGGACTCAAGCAGGGCATCCACGCGCCGCTGGTCAACGATCCCGGCACGGTCTGGGAGTACGGCGTCAGCACCGACTGGCTCGGCATGGTCGTCGAGGCCGTGAGCGGCCAGACGCTCGCCGACTACCTCGCTGAGCACGTCTACGGTCCGCTCGGGATGACCGACTCGACATTCGCCCCGACCGACGAGCAGCGTGCCCGGTTGCTGCCCATCCGCTTTCGCGCGCCGGACGGCAGCCTCGTACCGACCGACCTCGACCTGCCCGCCAACCCCGAGTGGGACGCCGCCGGCCACGGCTCCTACGGCACGATCGCCGACTACGGACGATTCGTACGCGCCTGGCTCAACGGCGGCGAACTCGACGGAACGCGCATCCTCAAACAAGAGACCGTAGAACTCGCCCTGCGCGACCATCTCGACGGCGCACCACTACCGAAGAAGATGGAACCGACGGTCCCCGAGCTGGCCAATCCCGTCGAGCTGCTCGACGTGCCGCAGGGGTGGGGCCTCGGCTTTCACCTGTACCTGACGGATCTACCCGGGATGCGCAGTGCCGGTTCGGCCGACTGGTCCGGGCTGTTCAACAGCTTCTTCTGGATCGACCGCAAGGCGGGGATCGGCGCCGTCATCGCCACGCAGCTGCTGCCGTTCTTCGACGCCAAGATGGTCGAGACGATCCTCGGCTTCGAAGCCGCCGTCTACGCAGAACTCGGCGCGGCGGTGTCCTGAGACGGTCATAGACCTGTCCCTCATCGCAGGCCTTGTACAGGCGGGTGTCGGCGACGCGCGTGCCCTCAAATCTTTCCCGCGGCGTCTTCCCATTCTCGGGGCGGGACTTCGCAACTTCGTCGCGGGCGCACAGAATTGTCGGCAGGTCCCGATACCGTCGAATCAACTTCGAAGACGCCCCGCCTCAGCCCGGCCCGGTGTCTCGCCTGCCGAGGGGAGCTGGCCTTGATTCGACCCAACAACGCGACCGCACCACCGGTCGTCGTGCTCGGCGACGACGAAACCGTCCGCCGCTGTGAACAATTGACGGCTCGCGCCGAGCCGCGTTCAGCCACGATCGCCGCGATGTTTGCTTTCGCCTCAGGCGCGCCCGCCTCGCACGACCACTTGACCGAGGTCGAAGCCGTCGTCGCAGCGGTAGCCCGGGCGATCGCGACCCGGCTGCCGATATGGATGCCTGATCCGCTTGCGGACCTCGGACGCGAGCAGCATTACCGTCGGTTGAGCCTGGTGCTGCAACGGCACGGACTCGGCCTGCTGGTGGGCCACGATTTCTGGCCAGTCCCAGACGCGGGTGGCATAAACGAAATCGACCACGCGTTGCGGTGTGAGGTGCAGGCCGTCGACGCTCTCGATCGGGCGGCGCTGGCCGCGGCAGGGGTGGAAAGTCTCGAGAGGGTCGTCGCGCAGGCTGCGAATGCTATGCCGGTGGGCCCGCACGAAAATGATTGGCCACCAACACTTCCTCAGGCCGGGTTGCCGTGGTCCGAGCGTCGCCAGGCCCTCCTCGGCTATGTGTGTTGGCTGGTAGATGGGTGCGGAGTGACTCGCGCAGCGGCCGCGCGGGTGCTGAATTCGTCGGGTCAACGCGCTCCTGACGGCCGCGCTTGGCAGTCAAGAAGCGTGACGGCGTTGCTCGACAGCCGTTACGACTGGGAAGCGACCGCATGACCACTGTGGAGGACCTGTCGGCGTCCTACTCGGTCGGGACATCTATGTGCTACATAAAGCTACGCTCATAGCATGTCCACGATGGCCTCCCGCGAACTGCGAAACGACACGGCCGGCGTGCTTCGTCGCGTCCAAGCAGGCGAAGAGGTGACGATCACGGTGAATGGACGAGCCGTCGCGGTGATCACCGCTGTAGAGCCGAAACGTCGGCGGTGGGTGTCGAAGGCAGAATTGGTTAAGCGGCTCCATGCCAGTCAGGCGGACCCCGGTTTGCGTTATGACCTCGCGGAGCTCGCCGGTGAAACTACCGAGGACCTCGACGAGTTGTGACGACCGATCGGCCCGTGGCCGGCATCCTCGATGCCTCGGTCTTCATCGCCGATAAGAACGGGCGGCAACTGGAGACGTCACTGTTTCCGGAGCAGCTGGCCACGACGGTGGTGACTCTCGCCGAACTGAATGCAGGTGTCCTCGCGGCGCGGACCTCGGAGATCCGGGCGCGTCGCCTTCGTACGCTGGATGCGGTCGCAGATATGACCGCGTTTCCGGTCGACGAAGAGGCGGCTCGACTTTGGGCGCTGCTACGCGTCCACGTGGCCGAGGCGAGCCGACGGGTCCGGATCAATGACCTATGGATCGCTGCAATCGCCGCCGCCAGGCAGCTGCCGGTAGTCACTCAGGACGAGGACATCGATGTCCTGGAGGGTGTTGCGGGTCTGACGATAGTCCATGTCTGACAACGACTCCGGATGAAGGCCCGAGCTGGTCGGCCCGCACTGCGAGGCGCGCCGCTGAGGCGGCTGACGTTGAGACGCTTAGGGGCCGGCCCGTTGATGAGTTCGTCGCGGTAGGGGAGCCGGCAGTGAAAGGGCACTATCTCGCGACGGTCTCGGCCGCGGGAGTGAACGAGGCCGCTGATCGAGTGGGCGCGGCTCCATGGCAGGAGACGTCAGCCGGGTTGAATCAGCCCGAGCGCGGCCCGTAACCGGTCGCTGTCCATGCCCCCGCGCGCGGCTTCGCCGACGGGAAAGGTGTTTAGCAACCTGATCAAGTCGTCTCGCCGCGTCGGATCATCGGCGGCCTGCCGCGGCGTGTGACCGTCCAGGGCGGGGATCGGCTCGTCGAGCCACTTGGTCTCGTACTCCCGGATGAACTCGGTGAGCGCCGCGCTCACTTGCGGATCGGCCGGGTCCAGCATGCCCTCGCCGGTCTGCGGCATCCGCTCGGCAAGTGCGGTGGCCTCGCGGACGGTGGGCACGGAGACGCGGGCGTCGTCGAGCACCTCCACTTCCGGGTCAAGAGCCGCCAGGGCAGCCAGCACTCGGTCCATCCGCTGCTCGCTGTTGGTTCTGACCCGCAACGCGTCGCCGTCGAGCTCGAGCGTGGCACGTACCCGCCGCATGCCATGGGTCACAACGTGTTCCAACCACAGCGGCGACTCATCCGGCCGGTCGTAAATTTCGTCGAGCGCTGCCTCGATCGCCGGTCCGACTCGCACCGTCGCCTCGCAGAGGACGGTCGGTTCGCCTTCGGTGTTTGTCAGCCTCGGCGGCGCGAACCGGCGGCTCAACTGTTCCACCAACGTGGCCGGGTCGGGCTCGTTGTCGAGTAGCTCGATCAACGCATCTCTCTCGTGCAGTGCGACGGGCTCGACCGATCCGGAGAATTGCATGGTGTCCCCGGCGGGAATCACCCGCGCACAGATCAGCTGCCCGGGCTTCAGACCGCGGCTGGCCTGGCGCTCCCGAACGTCGTAGGTGTCGCCGGTGCGCACGTCGCGCACAGTGACACCCCGGCCGGGACGGACCTGCTCGACGTCGAAGACCGACCGGTCCGACAGCAGCCACTGCTCGGCGAGCAGTCGCTCGTCCTCGGGCAGCAGGAATCCCCGGACATCGAGGAAGTCGGCCAACGCCCCGCCCTCGAACAACACCGCGTCCATTACCAGCGAGTCGGATATCGCCGCGTCCAAGGCCTCGCGCGAATCACCTTCGAAGTATTGGCTGCGTTCGAGGGCGACCTCGAAAAGCACTTCCTCCCAGTCGGTCATCGACACGTGCTGGGCGGCCTTCGCGAATAACCAGCGGACACGGTCCTGCAGCGGCAACGCCTCGCGGCCGAGGTGACATTTCTTGTACTTGCGCCCAGAACCGCACCAGCACGGTTGATTTCGGCCGATGTCGGCGTGCGCCTCGGCCCGGTGCTGCTCCAGTAACTGGACCAGGTGATAATCGGGCGGGATACCGGCACGGTGAAGTAACGACAATCCGCGTTCGGCGTCGCCGCGATCGGACGCGAAACGCGCCAGTTCCACCAACGTCATCGGCCAGTCGGGATCCATCGATTCGGCGGCCAGAAGTTGGCTTTCGGCAGCCTCGACTTCGCCGAGCTGCTCCAGCGCCAGGGCCCGCAGCCACCGGTAGGCGACGCGTGCGGCCCGCGGCGCCTCGGGCTCCAGTGTCTCGGCGAACAGACCCAGCGCGGCCGCGCCGCGGCGCCCTGCGCGGATCGTCCTGTCCGCGAAAACTGCGGCCAACTGCGGATCGGCGAGCACACCCCCGATCTCGGCCGTCAGCGCGAAGAGCGGCTCAGGAACGGATTCCTCGCCTGACTCCAGCGCCATCGACATCCGGTCGAAGATTCTGATCAGCGTGTAGAGGGCGAAAGCGTCGTCCTGATCGAGGTCATGCTCTCGGGCGAGCATCTTGCAGTTCAGCTCGAAACGCCAAGCATCGAAATCGAATCCGGCGGGTGCCAGCAAACCGGTCCGGTGGATAAGGCCGCTGTCCTCGATGATCTCACCCAGCGGCGGTAGCGGCTTGGCGAACGCGCTCGGATCTTCGACGCACTCCGTCCACACCGCCTCTTGGAGGGACACCGGCTCTTCGGCGTCGTCGACGAGAGCCTTGAGCCGCGCACCGACAGTCGACGCCTGCGCGGTCGCGGCGATGCGCTCGACCACCAGCCCCTGCGAGTCCATCCGCAACCCGACCAGCTCGCCCTCGCGCACGCCCAGCCTTCCCAGCGTGCCCGGCGGGAGCAGCAGCACTCCGGGCTCGTCAATTGCGTCCAGCGGAATGTGCCGCTCCTCGAGCAGATCATCGTCGTAGCCGGGCATTGCCACGTGTGCCGCTGTGCCGTCAGCGAACCGCTGATATTCCGCATACTCGCAAAGATCGGTAAGGGGGTCCAGGTCCGGGTACACCCGGAGGAAATCATGGGCCAGCTCGTCGGCGTCGACACGGTGTGTGAACATCCGTCCATCCACCACCGCTGGCAGCCAGGTCCAGCGCTCGTCGATCAATTGCCTCACTGGGCTCGCCATTTCGTCGAGCAACTCATCAATGACATCCCCAGCGTCAGCCACGCCGTTATCTTTTAGGCGCGCCACGATGACGTCCTTGCCCAGCGGACCGTTCTCGCTCAGGATCCGGACCACGATTTGCACCGCGTCGAGCGTGTCTGCCACGGCGACTACCCTATGCCGGGCTGGGGCGGGCCGGGAAGCTGTCACGTCCTCGGAGACGGGCGGTGCGCGAGTCCCTACCGGCGTGGGCTTTAAAACGAACGCGATAAAGGGCTAACGGCGCACCGTGCCCTGTCGCCGCCGAGCGCTTCGGTCGTCAATCGAGCGCGAATCGCCCCTCACGAAACCGCTCGGTCGCACGGCGATCCACCAACTCCATCCGATCCTCGGGATGTTTCCAGTAGTGGCGCACCATCCAATAGAGCGGCACACCGGTCGGCACATACAAATCAAGACCGCCTATGACTTGCTCGCTGCCATCACGCAGGCACAGCACCACCGACCTACCGGCCTTCTTTCCGTGTTTGGTGTCCGAATGATCCCTGACGTCGACGATGTCGTCCCACTCCAGCAGTCTCGTCTTCAGAACGTCGGCGATTTCGATGATCGCCGGCGTGAACTTGAGGTAGCCGACGCCGCCACGCCGCACTCCTGCGACCAAGCCCATTGCCGCCACCACAGCAAGCGCCGCGAATCCGATAGGGAAGAAGATCTGCATCCCGCGCGTCGTGTCAATGTCAATCATTCCCCGCGGCAACAAAATTGCGAACAAGAACGCGAAGGGCACCGTCAGTGCCAGACACGCGAAGTACAACACCGTGAATGTCTTGTCCGGCCACACCGTGAACCCTGTGCGCTCGCTAGTCGTACGCGCTTTTACCACCCGCTTTGGCGCAAACGCCAGGGCGAGCATCAGCAAGTACAGGGGGCCGAAGGTTCCGA
This sequence comes from Mycobacterium sp. E136, assembly GCF_001666865.1. NCBI lineage: Bacteria > Bacillati > Actinomycetota > Actinomycetes > Mycobacteriales > Mycobacteriaceae > Mycobacterium > Mycobacterium sp. E136. The sequence continues at coordinate 35,122 of NZ_LZJE01000023.1, read as the reverse complement.
ACCACACTGTGGCCGTCAGATAGCTGCCGCGGGCGACAACGAGTGTGCCCTGGCCAATCACGTACACGAGCGCAACAAGAAGTCCCAGTCGCACCCAGAGCGGGAGTCGGCCGCTCTCGGCCCAATTCGGCGGTTCGGGAAGATTCAATACGGACACACGACCTCACCAATGAATTCGCCCATTTTCATGCCGCCGAGTCCTGCGAGTAGCCCCCCGGCAGCCGCGAATACCGGCACGGCCAATGGCGCTCCGGGGCCGGTCGCCACGCCAGCCGCCGCACCGAGCTCTGCGCCGCCCCAGCCACCACCACCACCGGCCACCCCGGCGACCAGTGCAATGCACCGATCTTTGTCCGACTCAGCCATCACCATGTCAAAGACCGTTGTCGCGACTGTCACTGCCGGTCCGCCGAACTTCATTGTCTTTCCGATATTTTCGGCCGTTTCCGCGGTGACCATCGGCAAGGATCCGCCACGCGCGATGTGCTTCTCCAAGCCCGACATTGCAGCAGTGGTGCCCGTAGACATGTTGTCGATCAGCTCGACGGGCACCGCACTGTGCCGACCGTCTGCGGTAGTGAAGCCGGCCTGTCGGTGGCCGGTGGGGTCCATCGACATCGTCCAGTTCGAGCCGTCGGCGAAAGTGATCGACGTGTAGTCACAGTCGTTGGACAGGTCATGCCACGAACTGGTGCGCGCTACAAAGTCACCGTTCTTGTCGAACTCCTCGAGTTCGTAGAAGTTCTGCTTGCTGGGCCACTCGAACGGATCCATGCGGGTGGTGACGGCCTTGCTGCCGTCCTGTTTGATCACCGTCGTCACCTCCTCGCCGTACGCGTTCGTGGACTCGACGACTTCCCGGACGTTCTGCTGCTGATCGGCGGAACGAATCGCTTCCTGCGCCACCGCGCCGACGGGTGTTCGGGGGTCGGCCACCTCGTCGGGTGGTCGCTGCGCCGTGGGTAGCAGGATCCCGCCCAGATCGGTTGGCAGTCCCGCCTCAACGAACCCGAACTGGCTGCCTGCGGCCGTCACCGCGTTCGCCGTCGCGTCGTCGGCCTCACCGACAGCGATCAGCATCGCGTTGACGGTGGCCTGCTCCTGCAAGGCCAACGCCTGCAGCTTGGCCATGTCCTCCTCGGACATGTAGACCGGGTCGACGAGCACGACCCATTGATCGGTGACGTTCAACGGACCCGCGTCGAGTTCGCCGGCCTTGGCCAACAACGCTTTACGCGCGCTCCCGATCGACTCGGCACCGCGACTCAACACTGCTGAGACCGCCTCGGCGTAGTCCGAGAACGTCGACGCTTGGTGCTCCGCTCGACCGAACATCGCGCTCGCCGCGGCGTGCGACTTGCCTGACCATGCCCGCGTTTCCGGCATCCGCGTGCAGGCGTCGTCGATGCCCGACACACCATCGACGACTGTCTGCGCTGCCGTGGTAATCGCCGCAGCAGACGTCGCCAACGACTCTGGATTCCAACTCTGGAGAGTCGGGCGAGAGGGCAGCATCGGATCAGAACAGCCCGTCGAATTCGCCGGCCAAGGCTTGGTCAGTCACCTCGAAAGTGTCGCCGGCACCGCGCACGGCCTTGCCCATCCGAGCTACATTCTGCGCCAGGTTCTCGGCCACCTCGGTGAAATGTTCACCGACCGACCGGGCCGCCCACTGCGTTGTCGACCCGGGCAATCCGTCGGCCGCCGAAGTGGTCGTCGGGCCCACCGCGGCTCCGGTGATGCGACCGGTGATGACATCGACGTGCGCGGCGAAGGCCCGCAGGACCTCCGGATCGACCAGCACAGACATACCCCGCCTCGAATTGATGGTGTGTCTAGATTCTTAACACGCCCCCGGCGCACCGGGACGCACCAATTTCGCTTCTGGGATCGCCCCGGAGGTCTCGAACCGAGCTCAATATCTAGGGAACTGCCCGGCTGCATCGCGATCAGCGTGTCACCCGGGCGCAGCGTGCCAAGCGTCAGGCGGCTTGTCGTTCCAGCTCCTTCGTCGACTCGACGGGCATGGACGTGGCGGCGTCCATCAACTGCTCGTGGTTGTCTCGCGCACCGCGGTAGGTCGACAGATAGTGGTCGATCTGCTCGCGGCGCAACGGTCGCGCCCAGATGTTCTCGCTGGGGATCTCGATACCGCTGTCGTTGGATTCTGCGCGCTTGCGGGCACCAACGCGGAAGCCCGCCACGGCCATCACCATCAACACGACCATGCCGGCCCCGATGATTCCCGCCACCGCACTTTGAGCGGCCAGCGCGTAAACGAACGTCCCGAGCGCCGCGAAACTCAGCAGCAGGCTCACATACCCAACCGCAGTCGGCGGAATTCGTCCTAGCGCCTTCAACATCGATATCACCTCTCGTAAACTTCAGCGAAACGCTACGCGCATCGTAGCGCTACGATTAGTGTAGCGTTTTTCCAGCCGGAGATATTCCCGGCCAGAGGAGGTGCGATGGCACAGCGACGCGACGTCGACGACGGCATTACCGACGCCACACTGGCGCTCCTGCGCACCAGAGGGCCCAACGCCGTGACCGTCGAGGCGGTGGCGGCGCGCTCCGGAATCGCCAAGACCACCATCTACCGGCGACATCGCGACCGTCGCGACATGCTTGCCGCCGCGCTGACGCGGGTGACTTCTCCTGAACCCCTCGCGGCATCAACCGCGGCACCGGATCGGTTCCGCTGGCTCATCGCAGAGGCGGTCAAGGCCATCGAGGTCGGCATCGGCTTCGGCGGCCTCGCCGCCATGCTCACCGACGACGACCCCGACTTCACCAAGCTCTTCCGCCGCATCCTGGCCAAGGAGCGGGCCGAACTGGCATCGGTGATCGATGCGGCCAAGGCCGACGGATCGTTCCGCGCCGACATCGACGGCGCCACCCTCATCGACGCGGTGGTCGGGGCAATCATCGCCGAGCGCGCACGCACCGGCCGCGTCGCCAACGGCTGGGAAGAGCGACTGTTCGACCTCTTCTGGCCGACGGTGCGGGCCTGAACCCCACCGTGACCTGGCTGCGCACGCTGTCGGTCTGCCTGACGCGGGACGGTACGACGTCCGTCGTACCGGCACGTCCAGCTGGCAGGTGACGACCAGGGGCCCCGCAGATCCGAGGTTCCGATGTGATCAATCGTCCTGTCGCGGTTGAATTTCGCTTCGACGTCATGTGCCCGTTTGCATTCAGACATCACGGTGGATCCGCGAGGTGCGCGAGCGCACCGGCCTGGCGGTGAACTGGCGCTTCTTCAGCCTCGAGGAAATCAACCGCCAGGACGGCAAGAAGCATCCGTGGGAGCGCGAGTGGTCGTACGGCTGGTCGATGATGCGCATCGGCGCGCTGTTGCGCCGGCAGTCGATGGCCGACCACCAGCGCGTCGTCGACGCAGGCGGCTACGGCGTACCGACGCTGTTCTTCCCTGACGGGCAGTGCCTGTTCGGGCCGGTGCTCATCGACCTGCCGGCGGGGGAGGCGGCGCTGCGGCTGTGGGACTCTGTCGTCGCCTGGACCGAGTTCCCGCACCTCTATGAGCTGCAGCGACCTAAGACGCACGCCGACCAGCAGGCCATCACCGAGACCTGCGCCCGCATCTGGAGGCCAGCGACTGGGTCTCGATCAACCGGGGCAAAGTCGTCTCGTTCGATCCGCCGGGCTGATACGGCGCCGAGGACTGTTCAAGCGCACCTCAACAAGCGGTAAGCGTCTGGTACCAGAATTGGTACTGAAGCTGGTACCGTCAACGTATGCCTGCCTTGAACGTCAACTTCAGCGACGAGGAGATGGAGCAGTTGCGCACCGCCGCCACGGCTGCGGAGCTGTCGCTGCGCGCGTTCGTGCACCGCGCCGCGCTCGATGCCGCGAGCGACCACAAACGCCGCGTACGCGAAGGCGCGAGGATCGTCGCCGAGCGCAGCGCGGAGCTCAATCGTCGCCTGGCGTGACCGAATACCTGGATCGCGAGGACGTTCTCGTCTCTGGTGCTGCGGCCGTGGGTGTCGAGCTGAGGGTGGCCGACTATGGTCTGCTCGACGCAGCGGTGGCTCGGCCGCAGGCCACCGTCTTCGGGGTCGACGCGTATCCCGACCTATTCACCAAAGCAGCGGCACTGCTGCAGTCTCTGGCGCGCAACCATGCGCTCGTTGATGGCAACAAGCGCACCGCATGGGCCGCTGCATGGACGTTCCTGTACCTCAACGGCGTCGAATTGGACTCTGGCTTCGATGTCGACGATGCCGAGGACTTCATGAATACCGTCGCCACTCAGGGGCATCTGGAGCTGGCCGACCTTGCGGACAAGCTGCAGGGGTTCGCCTCCGAATGACCACCTGAGCTTGCTTGTGTACATGACGCCGACGGCAAAGTGCTACCTGCGCAGCGTTGCCCGCGCCAGCGCGGATGCTGCCGGGGTGACCCGGGAACCCTGAGCCCAAACTCTGGACTTGTCCGAGACATTGACGAGCACAGTATGTGTCGGCAGTCTGTAGAGCTCATAACCTCTCAAGGGCTCACCGTCACTATGGCGCCAGCCGAGTCCGGTTAGTGCAGCCGCGATTTCGTCGACCGGCAGGTCACCGTTTTCACTTGCCCCCGTGTAAGCGAGCAATAACAAGCTCGCCTGGCCGTCGAAGGTGCGTTCGTCGGCGGGCGCCAACCGCCGAGCCAGATGGCCCCACAATGCCACCGGATCACGCTGCGCGGCAGCACCGGCCTTCGTCAACAGCAGCACGCCCTTGTGTTTACGCAGCAAACCCAGCGACTGCAATGACTGCCGAAACTCCAGCAACGGAGGGCAATGCACCTCGCGATCACTATTACCCGGCCAATCGCCCATCGCCGGAACGACTTTCGTCGCCACCGTGACGTCGGCCGGCTTCAGGTAGCCCGCTGACGTCAACGGGATACCACCCTCACTGGCCCGGTCGAGGAACCATCTAAATGCCTGCAGCGATGCCGCTAGCTGAGCATCGTCGACCGTCGTCGGCTTTGAGGTCAGCCGTGCTAGCTGCTCGTCCAGGCCCACGCCAACGGGCGTCGGCTCCAGCCGACGCACAAGATCGATCAGACGGGCGTCGACGCCGGCCTCGTGCATGACGAAGTAGGTGCCGCGAAGCGCCGCGGTGATCTCGTCGGGTTCGAACCGAGCCGGGTCGTCGAGCACCTGGGAAAGCTGCTCGGCGTCGGTCAAACCGCCACAGTCCTCCGGTGGCGCCGCGCGACGCCCGTCCACCAGGGCCGCGGTGGGGGAGTCGTCGAGTGCGGTCATGACCTGCTCGAGCTGCATCGTCAGCTCCCAGTTGTCGCCGTAGTCGTAGAGGTAGTGCAGTCTGTCCCCGGGGTCATGCAGAGTCTCGTCCAGACGAACCTGCGAGGCCTCCGGACCGTCGTAGTCTCCGAATTCGGGGTTGTCTGCGTCATACGTGCACAAAAACACCTGGCTGTCGCGATCGAAAGGCCTGCCACCCAACGAGAATCGGTGCAGGTGGTAGCCGGCCCAACCGAAGACGGCCTGCAGAACTTGGTGTACGACGTCCAACGTCACATCGGACCGCATATCGAGCCGACGCCAGATGGGCGGCTGGGCTTCGTCGAGGTCGACGCGGACGCGGTAGATCGCGAGGTCGGCTCGCGGTGGCCGACGCAATTCGGGTCGCGGGGAGGAACCTGCACCGAACACATGGCCACGGTAACTGACACGCGACCGAAGGCAATCGCCCCTTACTACTTCACCGCTGAGTGTTCGGCGGCGCATGATGCCGAGGGCGACATCCTCGACGCGGCAGCACGAGAGGCGGCCTCGCCGCGACGAATGCGGCCCGACCGCTTCTATCGCCGCTGCACACGAATCGCTTCGGACCTGGACTCCTTCAGTCCGGCGCCGACGACGGGATACCTGGGCGGTGTGGCAAGCCCGAGGAGCGTAGACCTACGCCGCCACCAACGACCCGAGTTCGATGTCGGGGTTGTCGCGCTGGAAGCCCTCCAGTCGCCACGGCGTGGAGAACAGCACGAGCATGACGCCGTCGCTGCGGGTGAGCACTTCGGCCGACACCTGCTTGTCCATGAACTCGGCGTCGGCGGGGTCGACGACCCGCGCCACTTGATACGGCAACGACTCCAACACGATCGGCGTGCTGAACTCCGCGGCCATTCGGTGGACAGCCACCTCGAACTGCATCGGGCCCACCGCGGCCAGCACCGGCGCCTGGTCGCCACGCCGATCTGAGCGCAACACCTGCACGACACCCTCCTGCTCGAGCTGCTCGATCCCGCGACGAAACTGCTTGTGCTTACTCGGATCGGTACCGCGCGCCACCGCGAAGTGCTCGGGGGAGAAGCTCGGGATCGGCGGATACTGCACGGGCACATCGCGATACAACGTGTCACCCGGACGTAGTGCTGCGGCGTTCGCCAGCCCGATCACATCCCCCGGCCACGCCGTGTCCAGGGTGGAGCGCTGCTGCCCGAACACCGACTGCGCGTACTTCGTGACGAACGGTTTGCCTGTCGCCGCGTGGGTGAGTACGTCCCCACGCTCGAACGTGCCGGACACCACCCGCGCGTACGCGATGCGGTCGCGGTGCGCAGAGTCCATGCCCGCCTGCACCTTGAAAACAAAAGCGCTGAAAGGTGATTCGACTGTACGACGAATGCCATCGACGTCCAGAGCTCCATTTGGCGGCGGCGCGAGTCCGACCAGCACGTCGAGCAGCTGGTTCACCCCGAAGTTCAACGCCGCGGACGTGAACAGCGCCGGGGTCGTCTCGCCGCTCAAGAACGTCTCCCGGTCGTAATCGGCGCCGTCTGCCGACAACAGCTCCGACTCCTCGACGGCGGTGTCCCAGTCGTCGCCGGCAGCAGCGTGGGCATCGGCTGCCGCGATGTGCTCCTCGGGGGCCGCGGTCGCACCGCCCGCGGTGCGGGTGAACCGGATGAAGTTTCCGCTCCGCCGGTCGAGCACACCCTTGAAGTCGCCTGCGATACCGACCGGCCATGTCAAAGGCGTGGGGCGCAACCCGATTCGCTCTTGGATCTCGTCCATCAATTCCAGGGCGTGACGCCCGGGACGGTCCCACTTGTTGATCACCGTGATGATCGGAATCCCACGGTGCTTACACACCTGAAACAGCTTCAGGGTCTGGGGCTCAAGACCTTTGGCCGCGTCTATGAGCATGACCGCCGAGTCGACGGCCGTCAGCACCCGGTAGGTGTCTTCGGAGAAATCGGCGTGGCCGGGGGTGTCGAGCAGGTTGATGACGCAGTCGCGGTACGGGAACTGCAACGCGGTCGAGGTGATCGAGATGCCCCTGGCCTTCTCTATCTCCATCCAGTCCGACACCGTCGCGCGCCGACCCGCTTTGCCGTGCACCGCGCCGGCCTCGGTGATCGCCCGGGCGTGCAGCGCCAGCGCCTCGGTCAACGTCGATTTGCCGGCGTCGGGGTGGCTGATGACGGCGAACGTCCTGCGGCGGCCGGCCTCAGCGGAGATACGGCCAGGTTGCGAAGCGTCGGCGCTCGGCGCAGCCGTCAGAGGAGTGTCGGTCATAGCGGTAGCCATGGTATTGGCCGGCTGCTGCGAACCAGTAATCGCGCAGTTCGCTGCTGACAGGACTATCTCCACTGGCTCCACTGGCAGGTCACCCTACGGCCAGGCCGCGTGGGTGGCTTCCCCCTCTATAGCCAATCGGATGTGTCACTTCGGGGTTATCCACCGTGGCGGGAAGCTGATATCGAGCCGCTCGCTCTGCTTGTAGCCAGCCCATGTGGGGACACCTTCGGGCTGCCCGCGATAGATGCCGCGCGCAGCCGCCACGACCCGCTCATGTTGGGTCGGCCACTGCAGCTCTTGCGCGATCTGCTCCAGGGCGTCGCTTTCTCGGGACAGCACCCGATCAACAATGCTAAGTGCCGGCAGAGCACCACTCTTATCGCCGTTGCACCGGGCACAGGCTAGAACGAGATTCGCGAGTCCGTCGATACCCACCAGCGACCACGGCAGTACGTGGTCGATCGGATTGTTAAGCGGCAGGTGCGTTCCGCAGTAGAAGCAATGCGGTCCGAAAGCCTCCTTAAACGGCCCCCTGACCGCCATCAATGCGGTGCGTTCCCGACCGAAGAGATGTCCAGCAACATCCGGCACGTCCTCGTCGAGGAACTTGTTCATGCTGCGCACATCCTCAACCCACATGATCTCAAGCGCTGGCTTCAATAGCCCGGCGAGGCGTGCCAGGGCATGAGCCACACCGGGGTTGAGGGTGATCGCATCGCCGTGTGCACGCACCCTGGATCGCGAGACGTTCTCACCGAGAAAGGAATCGTCGTAGAGGAACGGGTCGCTCACCGGCGCGCCGGGCAGCTTCTGTAGCCGTGGAAGCGGTTGTTTGATGAGCGCCAGTGCAATCCGGTCGATAGCTACCTCGTATGCGGCAGGAGCGCGCAACATGGCGGTCTCGAGTGACATCCGACTGGTTCCGGCGTTCGACGCCTCCCGCAGGACTTTCGCCGCATCAATGATCCGTGTCTTGGTTCCGGTTCGGCGTTGGGCGAGGTGGTGACCCTGGAACGGGCGGGCCTGGTGCCAATAAAGTGATAGAACGCGGTGGGCGAGTTCGGGAATCGGGACGGTAAGCGAGTCGTCAGGATGCGGAGGCAGATTCTCGATGGAATGCTCGATCAGCGCCATCAGTGTGGCCAATTTGTAAGTCGCATCCCGTTGCCCCTGCTCCAGGATCGCGACGACCCGCTGTCCGAGCAGTAGTGGATCATCCGGCATTGTCGACTCTGCCCCTCAGCGTGCCGTGCCTCAATCAATAGTTCACTATCGACCTGTCGCGCTGACACCTTCTGGCTGCGTCGCCTGCTGCCACTTCGCGTAGACCTCGGCGAGGAATTGCTCGACGGCGACCGCCGCGTGCCCGGCTCGGGCGGAGCCGAACATGTCGAAAGCGTGCTGCGCAAAGGGCAACTCGGCGTACGCGACCGGCTGGGTGCTGGCGTCGCGAAGCTTCGCGACGAACGCCCGCGCCTGTTCGACGGGAACCAGCGAATCGTTGGTCCCGTGCAACACGAAGAAGGGCGGGGCATCAGCAGTGATGTGATTCACCGGCGACGCGTCGGCGTAGGTCTCGAGGGCCGACTTCTGTGGTTGTTTGATGACCATCTGCTCGAGCAATTCGGGCATCGACGGATGCATCGCGTCCTCAAAACGGGTGAAGTCGTAGACACCGTAGAAGGGCACCGCGGCCTGCACCCGCGTGTCGACATCCTCGAAGCCCGGCTGGTATCGCGCGTCGTTAGGCGTCAGCGCCGCCAGCGACGACAAATGCCCGCCCGCCGAGCCGCCGGTGATCGCGATGAAGTCCGGGTCGCCGCCGTACTCGGCGATATGCGTCTTGACCCACGCCAGCGCGCGCTTGACGTCGACGATGTGATCCGGCCACGTGTTGCGCGGGCTGTGCCGGTAGTTGATCGCCACGCAGATCCAGCCGAGCTCCGCGAGATGGCTCATCAACGGATGTGCCTGTCCGCGTTTGTTTCCCGTAACCCAGGCGCCGCCGGGGATCTGAAACAGGACCGGCGCCTTGCCGTTCCGGTCGAGATCGGGGCGACGCCAGATGTCGAGCTGGTTGGCGCTGCTGAACTCGCCGTAGCTGATGTTGCCGTCGTGGGCGTAATCGCGGTAGATCCGCATCATCCGCAGAGCGCCCGGCGTCTTGGCGGTGCCATCCCCAGCGGGCCTGCGCCACAGGCCGGTCGAGTCCCTGCGGCGATCAGCGCCGAGGCCCTTGTCCAACGCCTCGGTCAGCGGGCCCGCGGCTTGATGGCCCGCGCGGTTGAAGTTCAGCAGCCCGATCGCCGAAATGGCGGCCACCACCCACGCGACTACGCGCACCGGACGGGCCAGGCGGCGACTGGTCAACGCCAGCCCACCGAGCTGGCTGGCGAGCGTCTGCAGCGGGAACTCGCTCACCACCATCCCGAAGCCGAACGCAAAGATCGACGGATAGCCCTTGCGCGCCAGCGGCCGGTAACCGTTGAGTGTCGAGGCCGCGGTGACCGCCGTGACAACTACCGCTGCGACTTGCCGCGCGACGTGGCCGATACGCGTCTTTTTCATGCGGTCACCATACGAGGCGGTGCTGGCAGCGGGGTGATGAGTGTGCCTGCTCACCGCCACGCGGGCCGTCCGCGAGGAACGGCCGCCGCCACGCTATGGGAGAATTTCGGCATTCGCATCGGCGTGACGGTGCGATTCGCGGGGGGTTCCGCCTGGCACAGACCGACAAGGCCGTCGGTAGCGCTCCGTCACGCCTTGACCTGCATGTTTGGAGTTTCCATGGGCGTCCACAGGACTTCCGAGGCCGGACCTTCCGCCTCGCCGATCGCGGCGGGGCTCATCTGGCTCGGTGGCGGTGAGCAGCGCGACAGGGCTGCCCGCCATGAGCGATCGACCCTCGTCACCGCCGGCGTGGTGGTGCTGGTGGCGATGCTGCTGGCGTGGCTGGCGGCCGCTGCCGCCCTGGCGCAGTCGACATCCTGGCCGCTCGCGGCCGTCATCGCGATGACCTCGGTGTTCGGCCTGCTGATCGGCGCTCTGAGTCGTGCGATCGCCACCGGAGCGGTCCGCGGGGCCGGGGTCACGGGGCGTGCTGCCGTCGCGGTCGCCATCGGGCTTGTGGTCGGTGAGCTCGCCGCCGTCGTCGTGTTCTCTGGATCGGTCGATCGGCTGCTCGACGATCGCGCGGCGCGCACCGCCGAGTCCACCCCGGCCGTCACGCAGGCCACGAGCGACCTGGCCCAGAGCCGGGCCGCGCGCGGCGAGCTTGACGATGCGGTCGAGCAGGCCGTGCAACGCCGCCAGGACGCGCTGGTGGTGGCGCGCTGCGAGTTCAATCCGCGGCCCGAGTGCCCCCAGACCGTCATCACGGGAGTGCCGGGCGCCGGGCCCGAGAACCGGACGGCGAACGACTTCCTCGCCGACGCGCAGGGGAGCCTCGACGCCGCGTTGGCCGACCGTGATCGTCGCGCACCTGCACTCGACGCCGAAGTTGCCGATGCCGAGCGGGTGCTGGGGGAGGCCCGCCAGGGGGCGACGGCCGACGCGGATCGGGGACTGGGCGCGCGGTGGGTCGCGATGAACGACCACACGTTGGCGAATCCGGGTGCTCTGGCGCTGCGGATTCTCGTCGACGGCTTCTTCGTTCTGCTGAGCGTGCTGCCGCTGATCCTGCGGCGGTGGCGCGGTGAGACGTCCCAGGATCGCGGGATCGCGGCCGACGTCGTACGGGATCGCGCCGAGCTGGATGCCGACACAGCAGTCGCGGTGAAGCGGGCCGAGGTGCGTGCGGCCATCGACACCATGTGGGCGGAACAGCAGCTGGCGAGCGCGCGCATGGCCGTCGAGGCGCAGCTGGAGATCGACCGTGAGCAGCAGCGCCGCCGGGTGATGGAGGCGATCGATACCGCCAGTCCCATACGCGCCGAGCGCATTTCGGAGCCTGAGGATGTGTACTTGCCGATCGCCGCGGAGGCTGAGGCGGCGAGTCTCGTTGCGGGCGAGACGCCGGCAGCCGATACGGAGGCAACAGAGAACCTGCCGTCACGCGTTGAGGAGGAGCGTTCGGTGGAACCTGTCGCGGAGGTCGGACGCCCGTTGATTCCCGGCATTCCGGAGGTCACCCGCGCCGCCGCGCGCTGGATTCGTCCGCTGGTGCCGCCGATCATCGTCAACGCGATCGACACCACCACCAAGCCGTTGCGAAGCGCGCGGCAGGTCCTCGAGGAAACCGAGGAGATCCACTTCTCGATGCGCCGCACCCGCAAGGTTTCCACTCAGGTCGAGGAGAGTGAAGGGTCTGCGGGAGAGGGTGTTTCGGATACCCCCGATCGTGGGCGGACCGTGTCCAGCGTGCGAGGCGACGACCGCCATCAGGGGCATGTTCAGGTTGGCGCAGGTGACCAAGACGCGTCGCTCGCGATGACGAGGGGAGAGGGCCGTGCCGAGCTGACCGGCCGTTCGTCGCGCGAACTGAGCGGACGTCGTGGCCCACGGGAACTCCCGCCCGGACGGTAGCTTTAGCGGGCGTCCGCACTTATTGGCGAATGTCAACGATCCCCGGCGAACTTGTGATGTGGTGCGGCTCAACGAACGACAGAGCCATTGGGGAGGCGTACGGACCAACGGACCCGTACGGCGTTGTGGACTCACCCGCTCGACAAGGGCCACAGCCCGCCAAACATGCGGGTGAACGCGTCTTCGGACGCCGCCCTCCCTGGCGGCCATTCTTCCTGCCACACTCGGAGTGGAACATCGGCTAACGGATCGAATTTGCCTGCCAGCCGGGAGTATTCCCGATCACGCCACCGCCTCAAGCCCCCGTGGCCCCTCACGAATTCGACGAGTCGCTCGAGTTGAGCCCTCTTTACATCTGGCGGACTGCCTCCGCGCACGCCGATGCCGTTCATCAAGCTGTGCCTACCGAGTGCGAAGGGCCGAATCCCCCAACGCGAGCCGATGCGGCTGTTGATATCGCGGCAGTCCTCGCAGGCCAACCACGCCCACCGCAAAGTTCCCCCAGCTGTTGCTCGTAGGCAGATGATGCACAGATCGAATTCTCGGGAGACGTCGCAATTCGGCCACTTCTCTGGGGCATCTTCGTCGGGGCACGATTGCCAGCGAGTTGGCAGCCCGGTGAACGGCGGCCGTCTGCGTTGTAGCGGACCGCGGATGCAGCCGCACGGGATGTGCACGGATAGTTCTTGAAGGCGTTCGCGTAGCGCTCGATCGGTGGCGCTCAGCTCGTCGTTCATCGTCTCGCCTTCCGGCGACGCCATGTTCAGGCGTCCACCTCTTGCACGCCTTGCGTGCCCGCTCTTCCCCTGGGGCACCGTGCGGTGGTCGCGCGGTTGCCGGGACGACGGGCCAGGTACCCGAACAGACGTCCGCTCTAGAGCTTGTTTGCATTCTAATGACTGGAACCGACATGCGGTCGGTATTTACGTCATCGACGTTGCCGATGGTTGAGCATCGTGGAGCGGCTCGAAAGATCCCACGGTCTACCGCGGTGTGAAGCGGAATCCGAACCGGTACTTGCCATCACGGCCGCCGATCCCGACCATCTCGAGCACCTACAGCGGCTGCGTGTAGCCGATCTCGCGTGCCCACTCGACGACCGCCGGCTTGGCGTCCAGGCACATCGTGTTCACCGCCGACAGCAGCACGATCGCCGACTCCGCCGGTGCGAACCCCGTCCTCTGCAACTTGTCCAGCACCGCCGGTGGCGGCGCCCCGAAGCGAAGGTCGCGACAGAGCTCCTTGCCGATGTCGATCATGTCGACCATCGAGCTGTAGTAGACGCCCATGTTGTCGAGCTGGGCGATGAAGTCGTACTGATCGGCGTGCGCCGGACTCGACGACAGCACCGCTCCGCAGACCGCGAGCACGCCCGCGATTACCCCACGTCCGCGCATGATCCCCCCTTGATATAGCGCTTGAGGTTGACCATAGGCCCGCCCACCGACAAATCCGGGGCACCGGCCTCACCCGGAGTGACGGACCCCGTGGCTAACATCGAGACCAAGCTTCATGGGGGAGGGTTCGACATGCGGTGGCGGCATCGAAGCACGGCACGGAGGCGCCGATGACGATCACCCCTACCGACACCCCGCGGCTGGCCAACCGCGCCGAGCGGCGCGTCTACCAAGCACTCGTCGAACAACTCCAGCCCAACGACCTCGTCATCGCCGGCCAACGAGTCACCGACCATCTGAAGGACCACGAGGTCGACTTCGTTGTAGCCATCGAAGGCGCCGGCATCGTGTGCTTGGAGGTCAAGGGCGGAGAGGTGTGGCATGACGGATTGACCTGGCGTCAGAAGCGTGGAGGACGTGAGCACATCATCGAGCCGGTGCGCCAGGCCCGCGAAGCGTGCTACGCCCTGCGCGATTACATCGAGAAGGACCCGCGCTGGTCGCAGGGGCGGCTGCGCTGGGACCACGTCGTCGTCCTGCCCAACACCGAACTTCCTGACGACTTCGCACTGTCGGACTGCCCACGCTGGAAGGTCATCGACCGCAACGATCTCAAGGAGATCGACGGCAAGCTGCGCCACGTGTTGGTCAGCCAGGAACTCGACCGTCCGCTGCTCAACGCGGATGGCATCGACCAGATCATCACCGCGCTGAGCGGACGCGGGCTGCCGCAGCGCGACGTCGTCGCGCGGGCCCTGGCCAATGAGGACGCTGCCGACGCGCTCACCGAGCATCAGGCAGTGATCCTCGACGCGACTCGGCTGCTCAACCGCATCGAGGTCCGCGGCGGCGCGGGAAGCGGCAAGACGTTCCTCGCGGTGGAGCAGGCCCGCCGGCTGGCCCAGCGGGGCCAACGCGTCGCCCTCGTCTGTTACTCCCACGGTCTCGCTTCATATTTGGAGCGCATCACCGCAACGTGGTCGCGACGCCAGCAGCCCGGCTACGTCGGCGAGTTCCACGCGCTCGGCGTCCTGTGGGGCGCACCCGAGGGACCGGACGAATCGCTGCGCACCGAGGAGACAGTCAAGTTCTGGGAACACGATCTCCCGGTGCAAATGGCTGAGCTGGCAATGCAACTCGAACCTGGGCATAGGTTCGACTCCATCGTCGTCGACGAGGCGCAGGACTTCGCCGACTCGTGGTGGGAGCCGCTGCTGATCGCGCTCAAGGATCCCGATGAGGGCGGCCTGTACGTGTTCACTGACGAGGGGCAGCGCGTCTTCAATCGTTACGGGTCTCCGCCGGTGCCGTTGGTACCGCTGATTCTCGACCACAATCTCCGCAACACCCGCCAGATCGCGAATGCGTTCCAACCACTGGTCGACCACCCGATGCGGTTCCTCGGCGGCGAGGGGCCTGCTGTCGAGTTCATCGCCTGTGACCGCGTGGACGCGATGGACGTCGGCGACGACCAGATCGAGGCATTACTCGAAGAGGGTTGGCGGCCCGAGGATCTCGCGTTGTTGACGACGGGCAGCCGGCATCCCGAGCAGGCCGAGCGGCAGAAGGAAGGCCACAAGGCGTACTGGGATACCTTCTGGGACAGCGACCAAGTGTTCTACGGTCACGTGCTTGGCTTCAAGGGGCTCGAGCGACGTGCGGTCGTCTTGGTGGTCAACGATTCGGGCCAGTTCGAGCGCTCCCGCGAACGCCTCTACGTCGGATTGTCGCGGGCTCGCGACCGTCTCGTCGTGTGCGGCGACCCTGACTTCATCCGCGAGGTCGGCGGCCGCGACTTGGCGCGTCGCCTGGGCGTGTCTTCGGCATAGATTTCGACGGCCAGCCCGTCAGCGCGAGGTCCGCGATGGCGTGGAGATCAGCGCGGTCGGCCCCGCTTCGCGCCTGGATTGCGATCCCCTGGCATACCGCCGCGATCCAGCGTGCCAACGCCAGAGTATCGACGTCCGGCAGTTCCCCGCCGGCCACGGCCGTCGCGAATCGCTCGGCAAGTGCTTGCACAGTCGCCTCCCGCCACTCGGCCAAGCCAGGTGCCTCGCCGACGGTCAGGCACCCCCGCACATCACCACTGACCGCGTCGGCCGCACCATGCACCATGGCCTCGGCGACCTCGCGGGCTGTCGATCGTCTCAGCGCATCGGCCGTATAGCTGCTCGGCCCTGCGAGGTATCGCCGCATGGCTCGCTCGAAAAGCTGTTCCTTGGAGCCGAACTCCGCGTAGATGCTGCGCCGGTTCAAACCGGTCGCGGCGGTCACATCGGAGATCGACACACCGTCGAAGCCGTGCGCCCAGAACAGCTTCATCGCGGTGTCCTCGACCTGTTCGGGGTCGTATCCCCGCGGGCGACCTACGGCCACCGTCGCCCACCTCCTCTGCTGTGATGCCGGTCACATCGGGGAATGCTGACCGGACGAATGGGCTTGACCTGAGCATACTAAGTAACAAATCGGTTCGAAACTGCCAGGAGGCTTGATATGAGTGCAGCACCGCTCGCCGGACGCCGAGCATTGGTCACGGGAGGATCGCGCGGAATCGGCGCTGAGATCGTTCGGCGATTGAGTGCTGACGGCGCGGCCGTCGCGTTCACCTATTCGGCGTCGGCCGCGAATGCCGAGGGTCTGGTCGCCGAACTGGCCGGCAGCGGCGCGACAGTGGTGGCCATCCAAGCGGACGCCGCCGACGGCGCGCAGAGTGCCGCCGCCGTCGAGCGTGCTGTCGACGATCTCGGCGGGCTGGACATCGTGGTGAACAATGCCGGTGTCGCGCACATCGCGCCGATCGACGACTTCCCAGCAGAAGAGTTCGAGCGTCTCGTGGCGATCAACATCGGCAGTACCTACTGGACGACGCGGACGGCGATCAAGCATCTGGGTGAGGGTGCCCGCATCATCAACATCGGCAGCATCAACGCCGACCGGATCCCCGGTCCCGGGTTGTCGGTGTACGGCTTGACCAAGGGCGCGATGTCGTCGTTCACCCGCGGGCTCGCGCGTGACCTCGGTGACCGCGGCATCACCGTCAACAACGTGCAGCCGGGGCCGATCAACACCGACGCAAACCCTGACCACGGCGACTTCGCCGAGAGCCTGAAAGCCGTTACGACGCAGCGACGTTACGGACACACCAGGGACGTCGCTTCACTGGTCGCGTTCCTGGCCGGTCCCGAGTCCGGATACATCACCGGCGCGAATTTGAACGTCGATGGCGGCTTCACCGTCTGACTCAGTGATAGGCGTTGTCTGATCGACCGTTGTGTACCTCCGGCGCCGCGAGTGGTTTCATGCATGAGGGGTTTCGATGGTGATCGAAGGAGCATGACTCTCGTCGACAATGCGACGGTTCGTCGAGCGGTCGAGCGTTTCGCGGCTCAACCCGACCAGCGAGGTGTCCTCGACGTACTTCGGTCGTGCATGTACGGCGAATTGCTCTTCGACATCACGGGGTCCGACGAGCCCCAGGACGGTTCGTTCACTGCCGGAGCATCGCTCCAGTTCCGCGGCGGTGCGGGGCCCGACGGCGGCCGGGCACTTTATGTGTTCACCGGGCAGGACGAGGTCGCACGCCTCTACCCTCCGGGCACTCGCACCCAGACGATGGCCACGCCGGCGAGCGGTGCGCTGAGTTTCGCGCAGAGCCGAAAGGACGCTTGGCTCTATATTGATCCTGCAGGTCCGACCTGTTCGCTGTCGGCGGCGGACATCGATTTCGCGCTGGGCAACCCGAACAATGAGCCGTTGAAAGCGGCGCTCGCCGCATTGGATGCCGGAGACGCTGACAGGGAGGACGTCCTGAGTGTTCTGCTGACGGAGGGGCCGTTGCTGCTGGGCGCCGACGGGAACTCCGTACCGGGCAAAAAGTTGATTCGATCAATGACTCTGGGTGACGGCTCAACTGCGCTGGTCGGCTTCACCAGCGCTCCCGAGGTCGCCGCGCACAACGCGTTCGATGGGGTCGGTGCTTTCACCACGCTCAGAGTGTTGGACATGATTCGCAAGAATGGGCACGGCGGAATCGTCATCAATCCGGCGGGTCCGTCAATTACCTTCTCGGCAGCCGAGATTGGCGGCTGACTTGGCAAAGTTTCCAGGTGCTTGGGTTGACCGATAACCGCCGCTGATCAGAAATCAGCGGAGCTGCCAGCCGACGCACCGACCGATTTCGAATAGGGCTTCGGGCGAGAGCTCAGGATGAAGGCGACTAAACCTTCCAATGATGTCGTTGACACCTTCGGCCAGTGTCTTTGTTCCCCATTCGATAGAAACTGCAGCCGCTTCTCGGACGAGGGCGACCACCTGGTCCGCAATTACGCTGCCTTCAGCTTCTCCGTAGCGATCGATAAGCTTCTGCCGGTCGATCGCGGGCACCGCTGAATCACTGATACTGAGGATGACCGCTTCGTTGATGTTGTCGGCGGCCATTGAGTTTTCGGTCATTGTCGCTGACGCTCCATCCATAGGTTTCTGCCGCTGTAAGCCTCGAGACATCTCATGCGGGAACGCGCAAATCACCGTCTCAGAACACCGGCGTGGGCCGCTTCAAAGCTTTCGGTGATCAGGTCTCGAACCCAACGCAGTTGTGTGGGTGTCCGTCTTGGGTTCGAAGCTGACCGATTCAACCAATTCTTCGAGAGACTTCTCAGGCATGGCGGCGAATTTAGTGAGGTACCGCCAGCTGAGCGACCTGTCATGGGGCCCGAACTGGTTTGGCGCATTGAGTGGGGCGATCATGCAATTCACACTGCCGTGGCGCAACGACTGGTAGACCTGCATCTTGCAGTCGTCCGATCGGTAGTAGACAACGGCGCCCGGTATGCCGCCCTCGTCGACGCTGAGGTCGACGGCGTCGAGTTCGAAGCCGAGTTCACTCAACAGAGGGCCGACGATGAATTGGACCTGATCCGAGAACTCCTCGACCATCTGAATTTACCTCTCCGCCACGGGATGTGCTGATTTAGCTCTCGGACAACAGCGAATCTCTCGCATCATCGATATGGGCTTCTAGCAGGGCCTTCCGCCAATCCCACCAGGTATCGCTCCCTGCGTCTAACGACGGAGTTGCCAAACCATCATCAGATTCGCTGAGCGACAGAAGAAACTGCCATTCCTTGGACTCGTTGACGAGGCCGAACTCGTTCGGTGCGTCCAGCGGTGCGAGCAAGAACTCGACCCCGCCTTCTCGCGCCGACCAACAAATTTGAAGCTTGCAATCCGCGCCACGGTAGTAAACCGTCCACGCCGGTCGCTCTCCGTAAACGATGTCGGGCTCCGTTGCGACGAGGGTGAATCCGCGCCTCGACAGCACTGTCCCCAAGTGCTGCTCCACGTCATCGCATGGGCTTTTACCAACCGTCATTACCGATGCCTCGCCCGAATGCTTCTGTCCACGAAACACTACGCAATCACTCACTACCATCTTCCCCCGTCGGTCGACGTCCAGGGTCCTGGTCGTCGGCAGCGCTGTGCAGCGCGAGCACACCGGCCCGTGCTGCCTCGAAGTTCTGTGAGATCCGATCGCGAAGCCACGTCAGCCACTTCGTGTCTGATTCGAAGTTGGCGCGCTCGGCCTTCAGAAGTGGCACCAACTCTTCAAGCGGCAGATTTGGCCGCTCAACAAACTCAGTTAGATAGTGCCACAACGAAGACCGGTCGTATAAGCCATGTATATTCGGCGCTTCAACCGGAGCGATCATTGCATTGATCTCACGTTCGCGCGCCGACCAGTAGATCTGAAGCTTGCAATCATCCGATCGGTAGAAGACCGCGACGCCTTGGCGCCCACCCTCATCGACATTGTTGTCGACTGCATCTAGACGAAATCCGAGGCTGACCAACAGTGGGCCAACGATCGACTGCACTTCCTCTGAGAAGGTCTCTGTCATGGCATTAATCCTTTATCCACGAGTTTCCGACGCGTGTATAGCCGTATTTCGCCGCGTTCTCTATTAGAAACTCGATCTCCATCGCCGAGAAGGAGCCCTGTCGCTCCAGCACGACGTCCTCTAACGAGGAGTACCTGCTGCCTAGGATGTATTCGATCCGTGGGATTCCGTTCTCTAGCTGGGTGCGGAGGAACTCTGCATTGACCTGCCAGCCTAGGTCCGTTGTCTGCTGCTTTGTCAGTCCGTTCGACATGGCATCCCAGGTCGCGTCACCCGTATCGAAATAAATTCCGCCGTTGTTCCTCGCCTCCCCGATATAGCCGCCATCTTGACCGTCCCACTGGCCCAGCACTACGCGATTCGCGGCGCCTATCTCCGGGCTCGGGCTCGGCATGTGATGGGTGGAAATGGCAGCGAGTTCTCGAGCGAGATCTGCTGTCGGGCTTCCGTTTATGAACGCTTCGTTGAGATTCGACGCAACAAGGGGCGCATCTGGTGAGTAGCCCGAATCGCCCAGCGGCAGGGGTGGATGGCTCGTCGCAACTGGCGCATCGTGATGACTCGGAAGATCAGCGAGCGGCGTCGGGTGCTCGACTCCGTGTGTGTGACTTGGCATGTCGATGACATCGTCGGGTATGGCAGCGCGGGCCGCGAGAGCGGCTTCGCCGCCGCCGAACACCGCGCCTGGTGCGGTCAAAGCAGTACTGCCAGCGACCTCGCCCAGGTAGTGCCCGGGGTATTTCGTCAGGTGCTCGAGGTCCTCCTTCACCGAGTCGATCGGGTGCGTCACCCGTTGCCAGGTGCCCTTGGCCAAGTCGGTCCACGACTCTTTCAGGTCGTCCCACCCGTTCGCCCCGATGAGGTTCTTGATGCTCTCTTCGGTGCCGAACCAACCGTCGGCGAAGCCGTCTTCGAAGCTCGGTTTCGGCACTGGTTTGGCTTCGGGCGTCTTGCCGACGGGTAGTGGTTTCTGCGCTGCGGCGACCATCGCGTCGAGCCGCTGCTCGATCTGCTCAGGCGGGACCCCGTCGCGCAGCATCGTCTCGCGCGCGAGCGTCTTGAACTCCTCGACCTTACCGGGTCCAACGGCACCGGGCGCCGCCGGTTGACCGGGCTCGGCAATCCGATCCAGTGCTTCATCGAGATTGCGCGGTGTCCGCGACGCGTCGTCGGGCTTCGTTTCGTCCTGCGGCTCGCCAGCCGAAGGCAGCAACATTTCCTCCAGCGAGCCAGCCGTTTTCACCACTCGTTCATCGCTGGCCGTGGTGATCGCACCGGCCAGTTCGGTGTCGATTCGCTCACCGTCGGCGAGGGCGTCGGCGATGCGCCCCTGAAGGTCGGCGACCTTGGCCGCCACCTGCGCGGCGTACTCCTCCGTCATGTGACTCGTATCTGGCGGAATCACCTGATTGGTGGACTCGTCGATGCCCACCGCCGGTTGCCTCGCGGCATCGTCGAGGATGCGCTTGATCGTCTCGGCGAGCACCTCGGCGTCGTGCTGGACGCGTTGCATCCTGCTCGCCGCCACACCGAGATGGTCGGCCACCGCTTCGTGGTCGGCCGCCGTGGCCGTCATCGCCGACTTGGCCGCCTGCGCGCCCTGGCCCTCCCAGGTCGACACCGTGATCAGCGAACGGTAGAACTCAGCCGAACCGGTGTGATTGTCCGCGGCCTCTTGTGCTGCCTTGGCTAGATCTGCGATCTCGGGAGGCCACTCCTTGAGCTCCCCGAGGTTCAGCGTCATGCCCGTACCTCACATCGCAGAGCCGGCGTCCTCTACCGCCTCGGCGCCGCCGGCGTCAGTGCGCACATAACTGTCCGCCGCCTGGCGATGTCCCTGCCCGTGCTTGGCGAAGTCCTTGGCGAACCGCGCCCCGTCGGCCTCCCAAGCAGCCAACATCTTCGGCAACGCGGCAGCAGCGGACCCCGATCCGAGTGCAGCATTGCCCGCCCGTGAATGCGCGGATTGATGCGCCGACCGAAACGCGCTCGCCTGGTCGTCGAGCCGGTCTGCGGCCATGCGCAGCTCGGTCGGATCGACCTTGAGCGGGTCGTTCGAGTCAGACACCATGCCCCCTATTCAGCGCTAGCCGAACACTAACACCGCCCGGCCGACCCCCCGCGCAGCAAATTTCCGTTCAGGCCCCGCCCACCACGCGCTAAGCTCTCCCCATGGAGCTACTACGCAACGTAGTTGTACTGCTGCACATCGTCGGCTTTGCGATCACGTTCGGCGGCTGGGCCGCCGAGGCCCTGGCCCAGCGCTTCCGCACCACCCGCGCCATGGACTACGGCCTACTGCTCTCGCTTCTCACCGGTCTCGCCCTCGCCGCGCCGTGGCCCGCCGGCATCGAGCTCAACTACCCGAAGATCGGCATCAAGCTCGTCATCCTCGTGATCCTCGGCGGACTGCTCGGCATGGGCAGCGCCCGTCAGAAGCGTACGGGCAATCCCATCCCGCGAGCGATGTTCTGGTCGATCGGCGTCCTGTCCTTCGCCGCCGCGGCCATCGCGGTGCTGTGGTGAATCAGCGCTGCGAAATCTGCTGCGCCACCTCGCCGTAACGTTCGAACTGCTCCGGATCCGCCAGCGCGTTGTACAACACCACGCGTGAGGCCACCGGGCCGTACTTCTCGATCAGCGCGTCCGCCAATCCATCCCACGTCGACTCCGTCGCGAACTTCGCGATGTGGTCGTCGGTGATCTGCTCGGCCATGCCCTTGTAATCGCCGCCCTTCTGCTTCTCCCGGATCCGCGCCGTCGTGCCCTCGAATCCCGCCTCGTCCCAGATGAAGGCATAGTTCGGTGTGCTGCCGTAGAAGCTCATGCTCGTGCGCACCAGCTCCTTCTCTCGATGGCGCTCCTCGTCGGTGTCACCGACGATCGTCATCACCGGCACGATCACCGCGATGTCGTCGACCGAGCGGCCCGACTTCTCCGCTCCCTCGGCTAGATTCGGCATCACATACCTTTCGATGTACCCCGGTTCGCCGAGCGGGTGCACGTGAATCCCGTCGGCGACCTCACCGGCCATCCTCAGCATCCACGGGTTCACCGCCGCCACATCGACCTTCGGGTCCGGCGCATCGATCGGCCCCGCACTCCACTGCGGCGTGATGAAGTCCAGGCTGTAGAAGTCGCCCCGGTGCTCCAGCTTGCCCGTCCGGAACGCGTGGAAGCACGCCTTCACCGCCAGCACGTAATCGCGCAACCGCGGACCCGGGCGCTCGAACTCCATGCCGTACCGCCGCACCACATGAGTGCGCACCTGCGTGCCCAACCCCAGGCGAAACCGTCCGCCCGACGCCTCCTGCAACTCCCACGCCGTCGCCGCCGTCACGAACGGGCTGCGCGGAAACGCCACTGCGACCCCCGTCGACAGCTCCAACCCCGGCGCCGCCTCCGCCGCCACTGCGGCGTTCATATACGGCGTGCGCCCGGTCTCAGTGAACAGCAATCCGGAGAATCCCGCATCCTGCGTCCGTCGGGCCAGATCGCCGATTTCGAGCAGCGGTTGCGGGGTTGTCATCGCGTCGACGTGCACAATCGCACCCTACGCTCAACGAGGTCCCGGCCGACGCCGCCGCGTAACGCGACTTCGGCGAACCTTCCCTCAACTACGAACCCACGCCAAGTTTCGGAACCTCCACCAATCTCGCGACGCATTTCGTTACGTTGGCCACGACGCTGCCAATGTGGATCCGTCTCCCCGGGGGTGTGGCAATGACAGAGCAGTTTCTCGAGCCCGCGCCGAGCAAGGCCGAACTCGCAATCTCGAAAGGCTGGGTCCAGGGCGTCGCGCTGGTCATGGTGTTCGGCTTCCTGATCATGGGCATGTTGGCCGCCAGAACCTATTCGGACTCGATGCCGCTGCCACAGCGCGTCGTCGGTCCGGACGGCCAGACGCTGTTCACCGAGCAGCAGATCACCGCGGGCCAGCAGATCTTCCTGCGTCGCGGTCTGCAGCAGTACGGCTCGGTGATGGGCCATGGCGGTTACCTCGGTCCCGACTACACCGCCGAGTACCTGCGGCTCTCCGCCGACCACGTCGGCCAGCAACTGCGCGACTCCGGTGCACAGGACCCGACGGCGGCCGTCGTCGAGATGATGCGGACCAACCGCTACGACGAGGAAACCGGCACACTGCAGTTCACCGCCGAGCAGGTGAGCGCGTTCGAGAAGATCCGCGCCTACTACGCCGACTATTTCGGCACCGACTCGACCGAGCACGGATTGATTCCGCAGGTCATCACGGATCCGCAGGAAATCGGTGACCTCACGGCCTTCTTCAGCTGGACCGCATGGGCCAGCGCGGCCGAGCGCGCGGGTCACTCCTACTCCTACACCAACAACTGGCCCCCCGAAAAGCGAGTTGACAACACACCCACGGCCGACATCCTGGTCTGGTCGGCGATGTCCCTGATCGCGCTGTTGGCCGGGCTCGGTGCGCTGTTCGCGCTCTACGGCCGGTGGAGTCGCAAGATCGGTTGGCACGCAACCGAAACGCCGTCACTCGCATTCCGTCAGCCGGGCGAGGTGGCGATCACGCCGTCGCAGAAGGCGACCGCATGGTTCTTCCTTGTCGTCGCGGTGCTCTTCCTCGCCCAGGCGATACTGGGCGGTGCGATCGAGCATTACCGCGCGGAACTGAGCAACTTCTTCGGCTTCGATCTCGCCCAGATCCTGCCGTTCAACCTGGCGCGAACCTGGCATGTGCAACTGTCGCTGCTGTGGACGGCCGCGTCGTTCCTCGCCGCGGGCATCTTCCTGGCGCCGATCATCTCCGGCCGTGAACCACGCCGGCAGTCGTGGCTGACCTACGGGCTGCTCGGCGCGTTGTTCGTCGTCGTCGCCGGCACCCTGACCGGCACCGCGCTGAGCACCTTCGGTGTGGACTGGGCGAAGGGCTCGATCTTCTTCGACCAGCAGTGGGAATACCTTGACCTGCCGCGGTTCTGGCAGATCCTGCTCGTCGTCGGCCTGTTCCTGTGGATGGCGATCATCTTCCGCGCGATCCGGTCGCGGCTGAAAACCGAGAGCAAGCTGAACATGCCGTGGCTGTTCTTCTACGCAGGCTTGGCCATCCCCGCGTTCTACGCGGTCGGCATGCTCGCCGGCACGGAGACGCATCTGACCGTCGCCGAGTTCTGGCGGTTCTGGGTGGTGCACCTGTGGGTCGAGGACTTCCTCGAACTGTTCACCACGGTCATGGTCGCCTACATCTTCGTGATGCTGGGCGTCGTGCGACGCAAGATCGCCATCCAGCTGATCTTCCTCGACGTCATCCTCTACTCGGTGGGCGGCGTGATCGGGACGATGCACCACCTGTACTTCTCCGGAACACCGGTGGAGCACATGGCCCTCGGCGCGTTCTTCTCCGCGCTGGAGGTGATCCCGCTGACGTTCCTGACCGTCGAGGCGTGGACGTTCCTGCAGTTGGGTTCGCGGCAGCAGTCGCGCAGCAGCGCGCCGTTCCCGCACCGGTGGGCGGTGATGTTCCTGGTCGCGGTCGGCTTCTGGAACTTCGTCGGCGCAGGCATTTTCGGCTTCTTGATCAACCTGCCGATCGTGTCCTACTACCAGATCGGCACCGCGCTGACCGCGAACCACGCGCACGGCGCGATGATGGGCGTCTACGGCATGCTCGCCGTCGGGTTGGCGCTGTTCGCGCTGCGCTACATCATCCCGCCGCAACGCTGGCCGGACAAGCTGGCCAAGCTGTCGTTCTGGTCGCTGAACATCGGGTTGGCGTGGATGGTGTTCGCCACGCTGCTGCCGCTCGGCGTCCTGCAGCTGTGGCACTCGGTGAACGACGGCTATTACGAAGCAAGGACTTTGGGCTACATCACCCAGTCGGGCAATGTGGTCCTGGAGTGGTTGCGCATGCCAGGGGACTTCCTGTTCATCCTCGGCGGCGTGTTGCCGTTCCTCTGGATCGCCTGGCTGGGCGTGCGTTACGGGATCAAGGCGACGACGCACACACTGCCCGCCGAGACGTTGTTCGTCGAAGAGCACGCCCATGCGGAGGAGGACCGGACCGGGTTGGCGGTGCCGGGCCGTAGCCGCTACGCCTCCGACCGCCGGGTGGCTCCCGATGAGGGCGGTGACGGACCGTGATCGCCGGCATCGGGATCGACGCGTGGCTGACGATCGGATACGCCGCCGCGCTGGTGCTCGTCGCCTACGGCATCGATACGTTTGCGCGGCGCGCGGCGGCCAAGGTCGAGGGATACCGGACGGGTGGGTTCGTCTACCACGAGGACCACGACGCGTGGCGGTGTCCGCAGGATCAGTGGTTGTGGCCCACCTCGTTTGATCCCGACAACCGGGTGATGCGCTACCGGGGCACCCCGACGGTGTGCAACGCCTGCCCGGTCAAGCACACGTGCACGTCGTCGCACGACGGGCGCGAGGTGAGCCGGGCGATCGACAGTTGGCCGGCGTCGGAGGCGGCGCGGTTCCACCGCGGAATCGCGTGCGCCGTCGGTGTCATCGCGCTCATCCTGCCGCTCGCGACGGCGTTGACGGCCGATACCGCGCCGGAGGCGCTGCTGCTACTGGGGTCCGCCGCCGCCGCCGGTGTGTTGACGTTGCCGCTGTGGTCGCACCTGCGCCGCACCCGTGCTGTGCCGGACGGAGTCGTGTTCCACAGTCTCGACGAGAATCTCGAGGAACGAAAGCGGCTGGCCGAAGCGGAGATTCGTCGTCGCAGCTCGTACGCATCCGACCGGCGCAGTGAGCCGCGGGAGGTGCGCTGATGAACGCGTGGTCGGTGGTTGGCATCTTCTTCGCGATCGTGCTGGTCGGGCTGGCGGTCGCGTCGATCCGCATCGTCAAGGAGTACGAACGCGGTGTCGCGTTTCGGCTCGGGCGGCTGCGCGGACCGCTCGGTCCCGGCATCGTGGTCGTGTTGCCCGGCATCGACAAGCTCGTGCGGGTCGATCTGCGGACAGTGACGCTGACCATTCCGCCGCAGGAGGTGATCACCCGCGACAATGTGACCGCCCGCGTCAACGCCGTCGTGCTGTTCCGGGTCACGGATCCGACGAAATCGGTGATGGCCGTTGAGAATTTCGCGGTCGCCACGTCACAGATCGCGCAGACGACACTGCGCTCGGTGGTCGGGCGTGCGGACCTCGACACACTGCTCGCGCACCGCGCCGACCTCAACGAGGACCTCGCCGCCTCGATCGCGACGCAGACCGAGCCGTGGGGGATCAGGGTCGAGGTCGTCGAGATCAAGGACGTCGAGATCCCCGAGATGATGCAGCGGGCCATGGCGCGCGAGGCCGAGGCGGAGCGGGAGCGCCGCGCCAAGGTGATCAGCGCACACGGCGAGTTGCAGGCGTCGGCGGAACTGCGCGATGCCGCGATCACCCTCAGCGAGAGCCCGGCCTCGCTGCAGCTGCGTTATCTGCAAACGTTGCTCGAACTCGGCGCCGACCAGAACTCCACCGTCGTCTTCCCGATCCCGATGGACATCGTGCGCCCGTTCCTCGAAGGCTCGCGGTCCAATCCGGCCAGCGGTCCCAGCGACACGGTTCCCCACATCAGGAGGGTGAAATCCGATGAGTGACAGCGTATCCGACCCGGCTGCGGTCGGTGAGCCCGGCGGTGTCGCCGACGACGGCCGCCCCGTCGTCCTCGAGCCGACCCCTCCGGGGCTTTGGCGGACCTTGCTGGGCACGGCGGTCGCGGTGCTGGCGCCGCTGTTCGGCTTCCTTGTCGGCGGGATGTTCGGTGCGGGGATGGTCGGGGAGTCGGTTGATCCGATGTTCCTGTCGTTGTTCACCGGCATCGTGATCGGTGGCATCGGTGTACTGGTCGCGATCTCCGGAGGGGCCCGACTGTGGCGGCACTTGCACCGGCAGGACGAATCGGTATAGCGGTCCGCTATCTGTCGAGCATGGTGACACCGTCGCGCCATGCGTTGAGGACGGCCTCGACGCGGTCGAACACTTCGGCACGCGCCGACTCACGGTCGACACCCGCCATCAGCAGGTCGTCATAGTCGGTATCGAGGTGGCGGACGGACGCGACGACCGCGAGGCGGACGGCGTCGGGATCCAGGTTCCGCGCTGCGGCGCTTCTCCCTACCCTGCGGCTGCCGCGGGCCGCGGCGTGCAGGGCGATCGCCTCCGCGCGGTCGGGAGGACACCCGGGAAACCGCTTGCGGATGGCGGCGGCGAACTCGCCTTGGAAGCGCACGTCTTCATCGGCGCGACGAACCCGGTCGCGATCTCTGCGACGAGCGCGGATATCAGCGTCCGACAAGCACTCGCGCGCGGCCTGTTCGATCGCCGCCGGCTCAGCCAGAATGCCCTGTCGCTCATAGCGATATCGGCGTTGATTCCACCGCACGACGACGGCGGAGAGCCGACTGGCCTTCTTCGCGCGGCGGGACAGCGCGGCATCGCCCGAAGGTAGGAACTCGAGGTGGCCGAGGTCCGCGCAGTCCAGGCACAGCGCACCCTTGCTGCCCTTGAGGAAGAAGTCGCCGCCTTCGCCGCACGATGTGCACTCCCATGCGTGATCCGCCGAGATCACACTGATGTCCCGGAAACGGCGCGGCTGGGGTCGCTCCGGCTCGACATGGCCCGGTGTCGCCCAATGTATGCGGTACAAATCTTCGATGTCGGGATCACCCTCGGCCGTGAACATCAGGTCGCCGTAGTGGCCCTCACGTCGTTCGAGGCCACGCTCTTCGGCCCACTGCCGCAACGCTTCCGCGGCTTCGATGACCTTGCCCTGGCTGACTTGGACAGATCGGTCGAGCGACGGAACACGGCCCCGAACCCACCGCTCGATGTTCGGTTGCGCGAGCCAGCCTAGACCCACGAGGACATCAACCGGGCGGACTGCGCCGCGCTCGGCCAGCACCGCATCTGCCGCCCGGGCGACGCGCGTCTTCACGTTCACCATGAGCCGACGTTACTTCCCGGGGCTGACACCGTCATGCCCCGCGCCATCGCTTCCGGTGTGATCGACGAGGTACACGCGATCGCCACACAGTTGCGGACATGGTGCGCCTGAGACTCGAAATCAACGACCGGCCAACCACGCGAAGAACTCCTCGGCGGTGAACACCGCCTTGCCGTACTCCTGCGCTTTACGCGCCTTGCCCGACTGCGTGCCGGCCTCGGCCGTCACCAGCACCTCGCACCGCGTCTTGGTCACCGACCGCACCGGCGTCAGACCGGCCCTCGCGGCCATCCGCTCGATCTCGTCACGCTCTACCACCCGGCCGGTGAGGTCCAAAGCCGTTCCGGTGAAACAGATCCGAGCACCTGGCACGAGCGCCTCTTCGATGTCATGGCGGCCCACCAATTCCGCGTCGCTCACCACATCGACGCCCAGCAGCGCCGATGCCGCACGCAGCCGCGCGATCACCTCGTCGGGAAGCGGCGTGCGCGAAGCAGCCACGCGCAGCTGATCGGCCACCACCGACCGTGCCGCCGCGTCCCATGATGAGTCGAGGTCTCGCTGCACCGTCGCACCCAGCAGCACCGCTCCCACGTCACGGCTGATCCGTAACAGTGCGGACAAGCCCGGCAGATGCTCGGCCTTCGGGGTCGGCACGTCCGGGTCGCGGCTGACCAGCAGACCCGAAACCGATTCTCCCGGTTCGGGTTCCTCGAACGCTGTCGAGCCCGCTTGGACGTCCGCCGACGCATCGGCCTGCAACGCCGAGCTAGCCTGCTCTAAAGCCGTCCGTCCCGATATGCGGGCTCCGCGCAATTCGACGCCCAGCGGCATGGGCGTGACGTGACCCAGGCGTTTGAGCTCGAAGTCGATGAGCCCCAGCGTCTCGTCCACGCTTGGTCCGACCGGTGTACACCCCACCAGCATCGGCGCGATCACCGCCCAGGCTTCGCGCAGGGTCGGCGCCAGTAGAACATCGGAAACACTGATGCCGTACGCGTTTCGCGCGTCGGCCAGATCGCGCTGCGGGTTGACCAGCGTCGAGACCGCGGTGCCGTCGTCGAACGCCACCGCCAGCTCCACCGGTCGCGGACGCGACATCCGACCTTCCTCTCCGACGGTCAGGATGCCGATGGCGCAGTACTTGCGCGCCGTGGCTCCGCTGATCGAGGTACGCAGGAACCGCGCGATACGTCGGTCGGTCTTCAGATCTTTCGGCAGCACAGGGCGTTTGAGCACCAGGCCGGCCAATGACGTACAGCGGCTCAACGCGACATACAACTGTCCCGTGGAGAACATGCCGCCGGTCAGGTCGACGACCACCCGCTCCAACGTCTGTCCTTGACTCTTGTGAATCGTGATCGCCCACGCCAGCTTGAACGGCAGCTGGGTGAACGTCCCGATCACCTCGCGCCGCAGGGCGCCGCCGTCGATCACCGGGCGCGTCGCCTCCCACGTGAACGGCGTGACCTCCGCGTACGAGCTGTCGGCGAACTCGACCTCGACGACGACGCCGTAGCGGTCATAACCCACACCCACCACGCGCCCGATCGAACCGTTGACCCAGCGGTCGCCCTGATCGTTGTTGAGCATCATCACCTGGGCGCCGACCTTGAATCGCAGCTCGTCCTCGATCGGCTTGTCGAACAGCGACAGATCGCCAGATTCCCGAGCACGGTTCATCATCTCGTCGCCGTGGAGGCGCTCGAGGTGCTGACGGTTGCGCGCGGTCACCAGCCGATTGGTGGGAGCCAACGTGAGCCAGAACTCGTCGTCGGGCGGCACGAAGTCCTTGTCGGCTCGGGCATTGAGCTGCTCCTGGGCGTGCCCGAGCAGAACGCCCTCACGAATCTCGTTGAGTATGGCGGTCATTCGGTCATCGCCGAGCTGGCGGAACACCGTGGTCAACGAGACGGTGGGGAAGTCCTTGCGGGCGAACTTGCGTGCGGAGAAGAAGTACGGGGTTTCGTAGACCGTCGAGAAGTAGCCCTCTTCGCCGTCGCCAACGACCGGCGGCAGCTGGTACAGGTCGCCGACGAGGACGATCTGCACCCCGCCGAACGGTTCTCCCGGCACGGGCCCGAACCGCTCGAGCGCCGTGGCCACCATGTCGAAGACGTCGGCGCGAACCATCGACGCCTCGTCGATGATCAGCGTCTGCAGCGATGCCAGCGTCTTGGCGAACCGGCCCGGCCGATAGTCGCCGCCGGTGACATCGGCCAGCGTCGTCGTAGTGCGGAAGCCGAACAGCCGGTGGATGGTGTAGCCGTCGACGTTGAGCGCCGCAATCCCGGTCGGCGCGACCACCACCACGTTGCGGTCGGTGTCGGCCATGAACTGCCGGATCAACGTCGACTTACCGGTTCCCGCCTTGCCCGTCAGGAACAGATGCCGGCCTCCGGCCAGGAGCGCCAACGCCTTGCGGAACTCGTCCGTGAGGATCAGATCCCCGCTCACGGGTCGCCACAGTACCCGCGGATCGTCGACAGACGCGACGGCTATCCACAGCTCCCAATTTCTCGGTGCCGGGGGCCCTGGCTGCCTGCTCGCGTTGAGAGAACCTCATGCGCGGCCGGCCTGACCACAAAGACGCATCAACGCATCATGATGCAGTGATGCTAAACTGTGGCATGCGTACGACCGTCGATCTCCCTGATGAGCTGCATAAACAGGCGATGGCGATCGCCCGCGACACCGGTCGGACCTTCAGTCAGGCAGTCGCGGATCTGATGAGGCGGGGTTTGGCAACCCACGGCGCGGCATCGATCAGCACGGACCCCCGGACGGGTCTGCCGGTTGTCAGCGTGGGAACACTGGTGACGTCCGAAGACGTGCGTTCGTTGGAGGACGAGGAGTGACGATGCTGCTCGATGCGAACGTGCTCGTGGCGCTCGTCGTCTCCGACCACGTTCACCACGACGCGTGCGCCGACTGGCTGGCCGGATCAAAGACGGCATTCGCGACCTGTCCGATCACCGAAGGCAGCCTGATCAGGTTTCTGGTCCGGGCTGGTCAGCCGGCGGCCTCCGCGCGCGATGTCATCAGGGCACTGGCGGCAGCGGACCGCCATGAGTTCTGGCCAGATACCGTCTCCTACGGGGAGGTCGACGCCACGGGCATAATCGGCCACCGTCAAGTGACGGACGCCTACCTGGCTCAGCTCGCGAGAAGTCGTGGCGCGCAATTGGCGACCCTCGATGTCGGCCTGGCGAATCTGCATCGCGATGTAGCCGTCCTGATATCCGATGCGCGCTGATAGGTCATTGGCCGGGTCCGTCCGACGGGCGTCCGTTCAGGCCATCGCCATCGCTTCGCGCTCGATGACCTCCGCGGCCGCCCGCTCGCCGGAGCGCACGGCCCCGTCGATGAACCCGTACATCACCGCCGAGGTCTCGGTGCCAGCCCAGTGGATGCGCCCGCACGGCTCGCGGAGCGCCGGGCCGAACTCGGTCAGCACGCCTGGGGGAGTGTGGGCGATCATCCCGCCGCCGGAGTACCGTTCGACGGTCCAGTTCTGCTCGACGTAGTCAACCGGCGAAAGCGCCTTGTCGCCAAACCTTTCCGCAACGGCGCCGAGCACGGCACTCCTGCGCTCGTCGTCGCCGAGGCTGGTCAGTCGCCGCGCCTCCGGCCCCTCGGTGATGACGGTCAACATGCCTGGGGATCCGGTGTCGGTGCACGAGTCGATCGTCAGGTTCGCCGGCGACCCCGGACCGAACGACTGTCCCGACAGGCCTTCGGCACGCCAGAACGGTTCGTCGAACACCAGGGCGATCTTGTAGACCGCCCCACCCGGCATCCGCTGGTGCAGGAACGAGCGATCCGCGGGAAGCATTGGCTCGTAGAAGATCTGGCTCGCTATCGAGATCGGTACCGCGATGATCGCTCGGCGCGCGTTGACCACCATGTCCTCGGAGCGCACGATCACCCCGTCGGTGTTCTGCTCGATGCTGCGCACCGGCTGCGACAGGTGGATGACGTCGCCGAGTTCCGCCGCGACCGCACGGTGAATCGCGCCCATGCCGCCGACCGGCCGTGCATCCTCGGCCGCGTCCTTGACACCGAGCACGAAGCTCGGGCCGCCGGCCGACGCCATCTGGTAGAGCACGAACAGCAGCGAAACCTCCGACGCCGCAGACGTATACAGCCCGGCTACGGCGCTTTCCAGCAGTTCGCGGGCGGGCTTGGATAGCGTGTTTCGGTCCAGCCACCCCGCCCAGGTGGTCTGGTCCCACTTCTGCGCCTTGCGCGCGGTCCACGGTGCCTCTACTGGAATCGCCTTGCACATCTGCGTCAGCTCGAGGAAGACCGTGCCGATGTTGGCGACGGCCCACGGGCTCATCGACAACGGGATCGTCCCGGTGTAGCGATATTTCTTTCCGTCGACGAACATCATCGCGTCGCCCTCGGTGTACTGCTTGTAGCTCGGCACCCCGAATTCCTTCATCAGCGCGTAGATCGCGTCCTGCCCGGGGCCGATCCATGCGCCGCCGCGGTCGATCCACGAACCGTCGTCGCGCACCTCGGTGAAGGTGCGGCCACCCACGCGGTCGCGGGCCTCCAGCAGCGCCACCGAGTGACCCGCTTGCTTCAGGCGCAGTGCCGCGGTCAGGCCGGCGAACCCGGCACCCACGACGCAAAAGTCCACGTCTGCCATGAGCAGCCCCTTCGATCGAATTGCGCGGGGCCGGACGGCCGGGTGCAAGCCTCGGCGCGCCCTCAGGCGGACGCGAAGGCACCTAGACTCAACGCCTGATTATCGGCCCTGTCAATAAACCGTTGCGTCGGCAAAGGTTTCGCGGCTGTGGGGAGACGGGGCACCGGCGGGCGCGTGATTCAGACTGCGTCAACGATGTTGTTGCCCACTGGTTTCCGGGCTAATGGCACGACGCGTAAGCCCTCGTACGCCGCGCGCACCAGCTGTTCGTCGGTGAACCGCGGTCGATCCAGATGCGCACCCGGAATCAGCAACGCGATTTCGTCGCGCAGCGCCCACAACATGCTCCGCGGAGGCGCCTGTACCAGGAACCGGAGCCGCTCGGTCGCCGACTCTTCGCGAACTCGGCGGATGACGTCGAGGACCGCCGTCTCGACCGAATCCGCACGCACGCTGCCGGTCCAGCGATGCTCGTCCGAGCAGGCCGAATAGCGGATCGCGGATCCGC
The DNA here is from genome assembly GCF_001666865.1 of Mycobacterium sp. E136. NCBI lineage: Bacteria > Bacillati > Actinomycetota > Actinomycetes > Mycobacteriales > Mycobacteriaceae > Mycobacterium > Mycobacterium sp. E136. The sequence goes on along the minus strand of NZ_LZJE01000023.1, from coordinate 1,656 downwards.
GGGGACGGGCCAAGGCGACGGCGACCGAAGTAGTCATGGCCGGAACTGTATGTGCGGGGTCCGACAAGTCGATCTGTCAGGCGGCGCAGCGGAATCCGATGTGCGTGGTCGCGCTGTCCTGCGACTGGGATGACCGGGCGGCGGGCCGGTAGCGATGGCAGTACTCGGGTGCGCACAGGTGCGAGCCGCCCTTGAGCGTCTGGAACTTCGACGGGTCACCGGTCGGCGGCGCACAACAGCCCGACTTCTGGGGCCGATGCCGCGGTGAGTACGGCGTCGTCGTCCACTCCCAGACGTTGCCGATCATGTCGACCAGACCAAATCCGTTGGGCGGGAACGTGCCCACCGGTGACGTGCCGGCCCAACCCAGCGCGCCGTCGTTGCGGTACGGGAAGCGGCCTTGCCAGGTGTTGGCCATCAGGCGTCCGTCGGGCTGTGCGTCGTCGCCCCACGCGTAGCGGGAGTGCGATCCGGCTCGGGCCGCGTACTCCCATTGCGCTTCGGTGGGCAGGCGGCGGCCTGCCCAGGCGGCGTAGGCCGCGGCGTCCGGGTAGGCCACCTGCACGACGGGGTGGTCGGGGCGGTCGTCGATCGACGACCCGGGCCCGAACGGATGGCGCCAGCTGGCGCCCGGCATCCAGGTCCACCACTGCCGCCAGTCGCGAAGGTCGACCGGGCCGCTGGCGGGACGGAAGACGAGCGCACCGGGAACGAGGTCGTCGGGCGAGGCGCCCGGATAGGCGGCGGGATCGAGCTCCTGTTCGGCGAGGGTGACGTAGCCGGTATCGGCGACGAACTCCGCGAACTGCGCATTGGTGACCGGATGGCGCTCGATCGAGAACGCCTCGACCGTCACCTCGTGGACGGGCGCCTCCTCCGGATAGAAGTCGACCGATCCCATCCGGAAGGTGCCCGCGGGCAACTCGATCAGCTCGGTCAGCACCCCATCAGGCTAGGCGCAGCGAACGATCTCGTGACGCGAAGGCCCGTTCACGTGCCACGATGAGGCAATGAGCGACGACATGGCCGCCGAGCGCGACTTCAACGAACGCAACATCGAGGAATTCCGCCGCAACGGCGGCAAGGTCGGCGGACAGTTCGAGGGGTTCCCGCTACTGCTGCTCACTTCGACCGGCGCCAAGAGCGGAGCGCAGCGTGTCAATCCGGTCGCGTATTTCGACATCGACGGCCGCATCTTCATCGTCGGCTCCGCGGCCGGCCGCGAGGCCAGCCCCGGCTGGGTGTTCAACCTGCGCGCCAACCCGACCGCGTCCGTCGAGATCGGCACCGACCCGCCGAGAGAGGTCACCGCCCGCGAGCTTCCGCGCGACGAGCGCGACCGGATCTACCGCGTCGTCGTGGAGCGCGCGCCCGGGTTCGGCGAGTACCAGCAGCGCACCGACCGCATCATCCCGGTGTTCGAGCTCGCTTAGCCGCTACAGGGGCAGCAGGATGTTCTTGACGCTCGGATCGGTGGCCAGGAACTGCTGCACCGCAGGGTCTTTGAATGTCTCGACCAGCTTCTTTATGTTGTCGGTGTCCGCCCACCGGCTGCCGATCGTCAGTTGGCCGGCGAACTCGTCCGGTGCGGGCGGCGCGAAGATCTGGTACTGCAGCGGCACTTTCGCCGCCAAGTAGTACTCCGTATACCCGACG
>NZ_LZJE01000022.1:0-16531 GCF_001666865.1 Mycobacterium sp. E136 | reverse complement strand
TGATGTCGTCGGAGCCTTCTTCGGTGAGCACGCCGAGGGCACGCGACATGTGGTCGGCCAGCCATGGGTTCGCGCGGAACTGCACCCGGTGGGTGACCTCGTGCAAGCAGACCCACAGCCGGAAGTCGTAGGGCTGCACCCGCAACTGGCGCTCGACGGCGATCACGTTCGGGTAGACCAGCAGCAGTTCGCCTCCGCCGGGACCGAACGGATCGTACTGCCCGAGGATCCCCGAGGAGATGAACGCGAGCACCGCCCCGGTCTGCGCCCCCGTGATGCGTCCGCTGATGGCGCCCCGCGGCTTCTCCGACCCCCCGGTCATCACCCGCATCGACTGGGTGGCCGCGCGAATCCACTGCGGCCGGTCGACGATTCGCGCCTCGGGGATGTCGCCGCCCTCCGTCATCCCGGTGACCTCGCGCACCGGGAGCTCCGCCGAACGCGAGGCCTCGGCCAACTGCTCGATCACCTGGCGACGCGTGTAGTCGGTTGACGCCGGTCCGGGCCGCGCCAGCCTCTCCCCCACGGTCGCCGCGAAGTTCCAGTCGACGGCGCGCCCGACCGAGAGCGAGGACTTGGCAGGCGGGCTCATGCGCTGCATCCGCATGCCCGCAGTGTCGCCGCCAGGTTGTCGAGTGCGATGCGTCCGGTCGGGCCGGCGTTGTTGGAGATCAGCGCGAAGGTGAGTACCCGGCCGCTGGAGTCGGTGATGATTCCTGCCAAGGAGTTGGTGCCGGTCAGCGAGCCCGTCTTGGCGCGCAGGAAACCTGCGGCGGGTTTGACGATGTCGGTGTCCAGATAGCGGTTCGACAGGGTTCCGCTGCCACCGGCGATGGGAAGCAGGTCGACCAGTGGTCGCAGCTTGGGGTGGTCGTCCCCTGCCGCGGCCTGCACCACCTCGTCGAGTGTCTCCGCGGTCAGGCGGTCGTCGACGGACAGCCCGCTGGAGTCGAACAGCCTCGCGCCGGTGGTGTCGACCCCGGCATCGCCGAGCGCGCCCAGGACCGCGCGCACGGCGCCGTCGAAGCTCTGCGGACGGTTGAGCGCGGCGGCGACCTCACGCCCGATCGCCTCGGCCATCACGTTGTCCGAGGCGTTCATCATGTCGCGCAACCGCGACATCAGCGGCGGCGACTGGACGGAGCCGAGTTCCTCGCCGCCGTTCGCGCTGCCCGGCGCCACGCTGACCTTCGCGGGATCGATCTTCAGCGCCGCCGCCAACGCCCGTCCGGCGTCGAGCGCCGGCGTGCGCGACCGGGCCGAGTCGACGCTCACGGGCTGAGTGCGGCCGCCGTCGAGCATGACCGACTCCATCGGCGCGATGTCGCCGCCGTCGATGTCGAGCGGGTCCCAGCCCGGCGCCATGGTGGGCCCGCTGTAGCTGCTGGTGTCGACCAGCACCGACGTCACCTCGATACCGCTACCGGTGACCTGCTCGGCGAGATCGCTGATGCGCGCGGCGTCCCGGTACCAGGTTTCCTCTCCAATGGGCGCTGCCGACAGCGTCGGGTCGCCGCCACCCTTGAGCACCACGACACCGGGCCTGCTCCCGCTGAACACCCGCGTGGTGAGTCGGGCCTCGCGGTCCAGGGTCAGCAGCGCGGCGGCGGCGGTCAGCGTCTTGTTCGTCGACGCCGGCTGCATCGGCACGTCGGCACGCTGCTCCCACAGCGGGGCCGCGGTCATCGCATCGGTGACGCGTCCTGCGAGGTCACCGAGGTTCGGGTCGGCCAATGCGGGCCCCAGCTTGGCGGCCAGCCGATCCGGCAGCGGTTTGGGCGCCGCGTCGGCCACCGGGACGACGGCGGGATTGGCGGTCGCGGCCGGAGGTGTCGGCTTACCCGCCGCGGCCTCGGTCGACCGACCCGTCGTGAGCACCGCGGCCACGGCCACGACCACGGCAACCAGCAGCAGTACCGCCACCGATACCGCCACGTGTGTGGATCGCCGCCACTGACTGGGCCGCATAACCCTCCTGCTCAACCTGGACCGCCCCCGTACAGCAGCGTATCGCTCGATTAAGGTTGACCCGATTTGTCACCGGACGACCCAGACCAGAGCACAGGGCAAGGAGCCGCTGCCGTGCAGTTCGACGTAGTCATCGAGATTCCCAAGGGTTCGCGCAACAAGTACGAGGTGGACCACGACTCCGGCCGGGTGAAGCTGGACCGCTACCTGTACACGTCGATGGCCTATCCGACCGATTACGGGTTCTTCGAGAACACCCTCGGCGAGGACGGCGATCCGCTCGACGCGCTGGTGCTGCTGCCCGAGTCGGTGTTCCCAGGCTGCATCGTCGAGGTCCGCCCGGTGGCCATGTTCAAGATGACCGACGAGGCCGGCGGTGACGACAAGGTGTTGTGCGTGCCCGCCGACGACGGACGCTGGGACCACATTCAAGATCTCGGCGACGTGCCCCAGCATGAGCTCGAGGCGATCAAGCACTTCTTCGTGCACTACAAGGACCTCGAACCCGGCAAGTACGTGAAGGCCGCCGACTGGGTGGGGCGCTCGGAGGCCGAGGCCGAGGTTCAGGCGTCGGTGGAGCGGTTCAAGAAGGAGCACTGAGCCCGATTGACGGGCGCGCTGATTTTTCCTCGCTGTAACACAACGTAACCTGGACGTTCTCGTCGCGATCGATCATTGCTCTCGTGTTGATGCATCAGGGGATCGGCCTCGAAGTGTTCAACGCGATGCCGATGCGCAGGGCGGTGCACGCCGTCTACGAATGCTGCTACAGCGTGCCGCTGGCCGCCGATCTGGCGCGCGGCCGCCCGTACGCCGACCACGACTCGTTGTTCCGCGAAGCCGACGCGTTGTTGTTCAGCCTCGGCGAGGACTCGATCGACACGATCCTGCAGGCGTACCCGGACGTCGGGCGGCGGCCGGGCAGCGAGAAGTCGGCCGCCGAGCAGTGCGCGATCTGGTGTGACCAGCCCGAGCTGATGGAGCGACTCGGCGCCGCCTCGAAGCGCTACCTCGAACATTTCGGCTTCGGCTTCGTGATGTTCGTCAACGGCTACGACGCCACGCAGGTGCTGGCGACGATGACCGACCGGATGCACAACGACATCGAGACCGAACGCAAGATCGTGCGCAACGAACTGGCCCGCATCAACCGCACCCGGCTCGAACGCATGCTGGGACCCGAAGGCGGCTACGACAACTGGTGACGGACCGCCCGCGCGGCTACGCCGTCTGCCAGGTCTTGATCGCCGCGGCCTGCTTCTGACCCAGTTCGGTGACCAGGTCGGCCGGCGCGGGATCGTTTGCGGGACCTTCGAATTCGATCGTCGTCGCGGTGTTGCCCTCGGTGAAGGTCAGCACGGCCACGGATTCGGTGCCGTCGGGCGACGTGCCGGTGACCATCGTGCCACCGGTGCCCACATCGACGGGTTGCGACTGTTGGTTGGCCACGTCGGCGGCCGCACCGTCGAGCGCCGCCGTGGCGGCCGCGGGGTCGGCCAGCACCAGGATGGTGGTGGTGATCTGCCGTGTGCCGCCCTCGCGGTGGGTGTACTCGGCCCGCACGCCCGGCCGACCGTCCGGATTGATCGCGAGCGGCGCCGCGGTGTAGGCCAACGAGTCGGTGATCGAGTTCGGATCGACCGGCAGCCTGCTGTAGTCAGTCGATTGTGCTGCGGCCGAACCGATCCCGAGCGCAGCGGCGAACGTCGTCGCCGCGATCGCACAGGAGGCCCTGACCGCCGTCGCCGTCAGCATGGGTAGCACCCCCAGCCCCGCCAGCCGTCGCGCCAGAACCAGCCGGGACCGCATCCCATGTTCCCGGTCGTGCCCTGGCAGTCGAACGCCTGCACCCTTGGCGCGGTGGGAACCGTCGGGGCCGGGGCGATGGTGTCGGGGGCTACCGCAGCGGCACCCGCGGACTGTGCCGTCACGAGCGGACCCAGGATCAGCGCGCCTACGGCGACCGCCGTCGCGAACCTGCGCATCGCATACCTCCTGACTATTGACGCTTACGTCAATGACGGTACCGGTGCGGGCGCGTGGATCGGGACAGTTTTCCCGTAAATCCGCTGGGCAGCGGCATGATGAGCCGATGCACGAGACCGTTCACGCCGCTGGGACAGCATCGCCGAGCTCATCTACGAGGCTTTGGCCTGAGCCCGTGAGGCCAGGCGGTCCAGCACCGCGCGGCCCAGTGAGTGCACATCGCCGTGCGGCGACGCCGGTACGAGCGTGACGCCGTCGGCGACCCCGGCCGACTCGATGTCGGCGATCAGGCCGGCGAGGCCGTCGATGGTGCCGGCGTAGCGCACCCCTTCGGCCGGTTCGAGGACGTCGCGCACGGACCGGAAGTCGGCCGCGACGGCGACCGTGACGTCCAGAATGACCGCGACGTCGCCGGCTGCACGCACCCGCGCGCGGACCCGTCGCGCATGCTGCAGGTCCTTGGCCGCGACGCGGACGGGCGGAACCCCGCCGTCAGTCAGTTCATCCCAGCCCCCGTCGGGGGTTTCGGTCACGAATAGGCGCACCCGGCAAGGCTTCCAGAGGCCGCAACGTTCAGTCGAGCGTTGCGCTCAGCGAGAATCAAACGATTCCTCGGTGTCGTCAGTGCCGTTCTTCACATCGTGCACCCGCGTCTTGTAGAGGCTCGCCGCGGTGGTGATGGCCAGCGTCACGACGATCACCCCCAGCGACAGCAGGGTCGGGATCTCCGGCACCGGAACGTGCTCGCCGCCGTTGATGAACGGCACCTCGTTCTCATGCAGGGCGTGCAGAAGCAACTTCACCCCGATGAACCCGAGGATGAACGCCAGGCCCTGGGACAGGAAGACCAGTCGTTTGAGCAGGTCGCCCAGCAGGAAGTACAGCTGGCGCAGGCCCATCAGCGCGAACACGTTGGCCGTGAAGACCAGGTACGGCTCCTGGGTGAGCCCGTAGATGGCGGGGATGGAGTCGAGCGCGAAGATCAGGTCCGTGGTGCCCAGCGCGACGATGACGAGGAACATCGGCGTCATCAGCCGCTTGCCGTTCTCCTTCACCCACAGCTTCAGCCCGTCCCATTTTTCGGTCATGCTCAGGTGGTTGCGGGCGAACCGGACCACGATGTTGTCGCCGTCGTCGTCGTGGTCGGTGTCGCGGGCGAGGTTGATCGCGGTGTAGATCAGGAACGCGGCAAAGATGTAGAACACCCACGAGAACTGGTTGATCGCCACGGCGCCCAGCGCGATGAAGATGCCGCGGAAGATCAGCGCCAGGATGATGCCCACCAGGAGGGCCTGCTGCTGGTACTTCCTGGGCACGTTGAAGCTCGCCATGATGATGATGAAGACGAACAGGTTGTCCACCGACAGGCTGTACTCGGTGAGCCACCCGGCGAAGAACTCGACGCCGTACTGGCTGCCGTGAAAGAACCAGGTCCACAGGCCGAAGATGATCGCGAGGCTGACGTAGATCGTCAGCGCGATACCGGTTTCCCGTTTCGACGGCTCGTGAGGCCGCCGGCCTATCACGATGACGTCGAACAGCAGGATGGCGGTCGTCACGCTCAGCGTGATGATCCATTCGAGGGTGGAAACGTTCACTGATCCTCCGGTCGTCAAAGCGCCGGAGGTCTCTTCCACCGCCACGATCACTCGTGTCGGCCCGCAGCACCGGTCGTCCGATGACGGCCGACGTGATGACGACACCGCGGCGAAGGAATACTCCCCTCCGCAGGCGATTCTGCCAGGTACTGGCGGATGACCGGAAGCGGAGGAAATCAAACCTCTCGAGGCGGCCCAGTCGGCCTCGCCGAGCGGTGTCGTAATCGTGATCGCGACGCCGCGTGCAGCTCAGCCGACACGGGCGCTCGGCTGAGTAGCTTTATAGCCGTGACTGGGGAGTTGCGGCAGGAGATCCCACCTCAATATCTGTTGTCCCCGTTCGCGCCGGAGCCGCGCACGCTCATCGACATCCTCTACGAGACCGCGAAGCGCTTTCCGGAGGCGCCCGCGATCGACGACGGCGATGTCCAGCTCACCTATGCCGAGCTGATCACCGACATCGAGGACAGCGTGCGGTGGCTGGCCGCACGGGGAATCGGCCGCGGCGACCGCATCGGCATCCGGATGCCGTCGGGCAGCTACGCGCTGTACGTGGCGATACTCGCCGTGCTGGCCACCGGCGCCGCCTACGTCCCCGTGGATGCCGACGATCCGGCGGACCGCGCCGAGCTGGTGTTCAGCGAGGCCAACGTCGTCGCGATCATCACCGAGGCGGGGCTGTCACGCGGGCCGGGCTCGTCACGGGGTTGGCGGGCGGCGGCGCCGATCGGTCGCGACGACGCGTGGATCATCTTCACGTCCGGCTCCACCGGCACCCCCAAGGGCGTCGCGGTCACTCATCGCAGTGCGGCAGCCTTCGTCGACGCCGAGGCACGGTTGTTCCTTGCGGACAATCCGCTCGGGCCGGGCGACCGCGTGCTGGCCGGTTTGTCGGTGGCGTTCGACGCCTCGTGCGAGGAGATGTGGCTGGCCTGGCGCCACGGCGCGTGCCTGGTGCCCGCGCCGCGTTCGATGGTGCGCAGCGGGATGGACCTGGGGCCCTGGTTGGTCGCGCGTGACATCACGGTGGTGTCGACGGTGCCGACGCTGGCCGCGCTGTGGCCCGCGGAGGCGCTCGAGGCGGTGCGGCTGCTGATCTTCGGCGGCGAAGCCTGCCCGCCCGAACTGGCCGAGCGGCTCGCCGTCGAGGGCCGGGAGGTCTGGAACACCTACGGCCCGACGGAGGCGACGGTCGTGGCGTGCGCCGCCCGGTTGTCGCCAGCCGGGCCGGTGACCATCGGCCTACCGCTGGTCGGCTGGGACCTGGCCGTCGTCGACTGGCATGGTGAGCCGGTGCCGTACGGCGCGGTGGGCGAGCTGATCATCGGCGGCGTCGGCCTGGCCCGCTACCTCGACCCCGACAGAGACGCCCAGAAGTACGCGGAGATGCCGACGCTCGGCTGGAAACGCGCCTACCGCAGCGGTGACCTGGTGCGCCTGGAATCCGACGGGCTCTATTTCGTGGGCCGCGTCGACGACCAGGTCAAGGTCGGCGGGCGCCGCATCGAACTCGGTGAGGTGGACACCGCGCTGGTCAACCTGCCCGGAGTGAGCGGTGCAGCCGCCGCGGTCCGCAGCACGGCCACCGGCACACCGCTGTTGGTCGGCTACGTCGCGAGCACCGATCCCGCGTTCGACCTCGCCAAGGCCCGGGTGTCGCTTTCCGAGACCTTGCCCGCCCCGCTGGTGCCCCGGCTCGTGCTGGTCGACGAACTACCGACCCGCACTTCCGGCAAGGTCGACCGCGACGCGCTGCCGTGGCCGGTCGACGTCGGCGACGACGAGGGCGCCGAGTTGACCGGGACCATGGGCTGGCTGGCCGGCCTGTGGCGCGACGTCCTGGCCGCGCCGGTGGACGGTCCAGAGGCCGACTTCTTCGCGCTCGGCGGCGGCTCACTGTCCGCGGCGCAACTGGTCGCCGCGTTACGTCGCCGCCACCCCCAGGTGACCGTCGCCGACCTCTACGACCATCCCCGTCTGGGTTCGCTCGCGGGCTACCTCGACGAGCTCGATCCCCCGCCGCAGGTGCGTGCGCGCGAGGTGAAGCCGACGTCGCGCCTGACACAGGCCGTGCAGGTGGCGCTGTCGCTGCCGCTGGCCACGTTGACCGGATTGCAGTGGGTGGTGTGGCTGGCGGCGGCCAACAACGTGCTGGCGGGGTTCGTCCCCTGGACCGCCCCGCTGAACTGGTGGTGGGTCGGCGTGGGCTTCCTGCTGTTCGTCACGCCGCTGGGCCGCATGGGCATCGCGGCCCTGTGCGCCCGGCTTCTGCTCGACGGGCTCGCACCGGGAACCTACCGGCGCGGCGGGTCCGTCCACCTCCGGGTGTGGCTCGCCGAGCGGCTCGCCGAGGCCAGCGGTGCCGAAAACCTCGCCGGCGCACCGTGGTTGGTGTACTACGCACGCGCGCTGGGCAGCAAGGTCGGCAAGGGCGTGGACCTGCATTCCACCCCACCGGTCACCGGCATGCTCAAACTCGGTCACCGCAGCTCGATCGAACCCGAGGTCGACCTGTCCGGTCACTGGGTCGACGGCGACCTGTTCCACGTCGGGCCGATCACCGTCGGAAACGATGCGACGATCGGCGCGCGGACCACGTTGCTGCCCGGTGCCGTCGTCGGCAAGAACGCCGATGTCGCCCCGGGATCCGGCGTCGTCGGCAAGGTGAAGAACGGCCAGTACTGGAAGGGGTCGCCTGCGGTGAAGTCCGGCAAGGCCCGCCACCCCTGGCCGCAGGACCGCCCGCCCCGGGCGCCGCTGTGGGTGGCGGTCTACGGCGTCACCTCCATCCTTTTCAGCGGGCTTCCGATGCTCGCGCTCGCGGCTGGCCTCGCTGTCATCGGATACGCCGTGCGCCATACGGATTCGGTGACGGCGGCGATCGGGCCCGCGGCGCTGTGGACGCCGATAGCGACCTTGACGGCCGCCCTCACCTACGCGGCGCTGACAATCGTCGGGGTGCGCATGCTCTCACTCGGGCTGCGCGAGGGATTTCACCCGGTGCGCAGCCGGTCGGGATGGCAGATCTGGGCCACAGAACGGCTGATGGACGCCGCGCGCACGTACTTGTTCCCGATCTACGCGAGCCTGCTCACGCCGTGGTGGCTGCGGGCGCTGGGCGCGAAGGTCGGTCGCGGAACCGAGATCTCGACGGCCCTGTTCACGCCGAAGTTCACGGTGGTCGAGGACGGCGCCTTCCTCGCCGACGACACCATGGTGGCGTCCTATGAGTTGGGCGGCGGCTGGATCCACGTCGCGAAGGCCACGATCGGCAAGCGGGCGTTCCTCGGCAACTCGGGCATCACCCAGCCCGGTCGCAAAGTTCCCGACGACGGGTTGGTGGCCGTGTTGTCGGCGGCCCCGCACAAGGCCAAAGCGGGCTCGTCCTGGCTGGGCAGCCCACCGGTTCGGTTGCGCCGCAAGCCGACCGCCGCTGATGCGCTGCGCACGTTCCACCCGTCCACTCGCCTGAAGGTGCTGCGAGGCCTGGTCGAGACGTGCCGGATCGTCCCGGTGGTCGTGACGTTCGGGATCGGGGTCGGGGTGCTGCTCGCCCTCCAGTGGCTGGCCGTCGAAACCGGTTGGGGGTGGGCCGCGCTGGGCGCCGGCGCGTTGCTGTTGATCGCGGGGGTGGTCGCGGGCGCGGCCGCCGTGATCGCGAAATGGCTTGTGGTGGGCCGCATCGGGCCCGACGAACACCCGCTCTGGTCGCCGTTCGTCTGGCGCAACGAGGTCTACGACACCTTCGTCGAGACCGTCGCCGCCCCGTGGTTCGCGCGCGCGGCCAGCGGCACCCCGGTGATGAACCTGTGGCTGCGGGCGCTCGGCGCCAGGATCGGCCGCGGCGTGTGGTGCGAGACGTACTGGCTACCCGAGGCCGACCTGGTCACGCTCGAGGAGGGCGCCACCGTCAACCGTGGCTGCGTGGTGCAGACCCACCTGTTTCACGACAGGATCATGCGGATGGACAACGTTGTGCTGGAGCGAGGTTCGACGCTAGGGGCGCATGGTGTGGTCCTGCCCGCCGCCCGGATCGGCGCGGGAGCGACCGTCGGTCCGGCGTCGCTGGTCATGCGCGGCGACGAGGTGCCCGCGTCGACCCGGTGGCAGGGTAACCCCATCGCACCGTGGCACGCGCCGCGCAAGAAGCGCGGTGACACGCAGGCATCCGCGACCGAAGTAACCGCCGCGTGACGCGAAGTAAGAAGAAGTCGACACCGGTCATCGACCCGTATCTGCCCTCCAGCGGGAATTTCGGCTACCGGGTGTCGCGCTATGAACTCGACCTCACCTACAAAGTGGCGATCAACCGGCTGACGGGTACGGCGACGATCACTGCGGTGACGCTCGCGACGTTGCGCGCCTTCACCCTCGACCTCGCCGACGCGCTGTCGGTGACGAAGGTGAGCGTGAACGGCTCTCAACCCCAACAGTTCCGCACCTCCGCGGGAAAGCTGCACATCGCGTTGCGCGATCCACTGCCTCCCGGTGCGGTGATGACGATCGTCGTGCGATACGGCGGCACGCCCCGGCCCATCCGTTCGCTGTGGGGTGAGGTGGGCTTCGAGGAGTTGACCGATGGCGCGCTGGTGGCGGGCCAGCCGAACGGGGCCCAATCCTGGTTTCCCTGCGACGACCACCCGAGCGCGAAGGCGAGCTTTCGAATCCAGATCTCGGCCGAAAGTCCATATCGGGTGATCGCCAACGGCGAGTTGGTGTCTCGACGAGCGCGGGCGGGGATGACGACCTGGACCTACGAGTTGCCCGAGCCGACCTCGACTTACCTGATCACGCTGCAGATCGGGATGTACGAGCATCGCAAGTTGGCCAATAACGGGGTTCCGATTCATGCGGCGCTCCCCGACCGGCTGCGCGAAGAGTTCGACCACGACTTCGCCGACCAACCGCAGATGATGAAGTTGTTCGTCAAGCTGTTCGGCGACTACCCCCTGAGCGAGGGCTACACGGTCGTGGTCACCGACGATGAACTCGAGATTCCGCTTGAGGCGCAGGGAATTTCGATATTCGGTGCCAACCACTGTGACGGTATGGGTGGCGCCGGGCGACTGATCGCACACGAACTCGCGCACCAGTGGTTCGGCAACTCGGTGACCGCCAAGCGCTGGCGGCACATCTGGTTGCATGAGGGATTCGCTTGTTACGCCGAGTGGTTGTGGTCGGAGAACTCCGGCGGCCGCACGGCCGACGAATGGGCGCGGCACTACTATCAGCGGCTCGCCAACTCGCCGCGAGACCTCGTCCTGGCCGATCCGGGTCCAGGCGACATGTTCGACGACCGCGTCTACAAGCGTGGCGCGCTGACCCTGCACGTGCTGCGGCGCGAGATTGGGGACGACGGCTTCTTCACGCTGTTGCGGGACTGGACCGCGCGCTACCGGCACAGCACGGTGGTGACCGACGACTTCACCGGTCTGGCATCGCATTACGCGCACGAGTCGCTGCGCCCCCTGTGGGATGCATGGCTGTATTCCGCCGAGCTTCCGGAGCTGGATGGGCCGTGACCGACACGGGCTCGCCTTTCGATCCGCTCACCGCGAGCGGCGCATCACCGAGGGGTCCTGCCGCACGCGGCAGTGTCCTTCGGGTCGGAGCGGCCACCGCCGTGATTGCGGTGTGCGGTTATGCGGTGCTCTATCTGGCCGCTCGCGATCTCGAGCCCGCCGGATTCTCGCTGTTCGCCGTGTTCTGGGGTGCGTTCGGCTTGGTCTCGGGGGCAACGGGAGGCTTGTTGCAGGAGGCCACCAGGGAGACCCGGTCCGCCGCGCACGGCGACACGCGAAAGAGTCCACGCACCCGCCCGATGTGGGTGGCCGCCGGCGTCGGTGCGCTGTCGGCCGCGGTCATTGCGATCAGCTCACCGTTGTGGTCCGGCCATGTGTTCGTCGAGCTGCGGTGGCTGTCGGTGGCGCTGTTGGCGGTCGGGCTCGCCGGATTCTGTTTGCACTCAACGTTGCTCGGCATGCTGGCGGGGCTGGACAGATGGACCGCGTACGGTTCGCTGATGGTGACCGACGCAGGTCTTCGGTTGTTGGTCGCTGTCGCAAGCTTTGTAATCGGCTGGGGCCTGGCCGGGTACCTGTGGGCCACAGTGGCTGGCGCCATCGCGTGGCTGATCATGCTGCTCGCTTCGCCGGCCTCGCGGCGCGCCGCGAGCATCCTGACGCCGGTCGGCACCGCGACCTTCCTGCGCGGCGCGTCCCATTCCATTACCGCGGCGAGCGCCAGCGCCATCCTCGTGATGGGGTTTCCCGTGTTGTTGCAGGCGACCTCGGGTGACCTCGGCGCGATCGGCGGCATCGTGATCCTCGCCGTCACGCTCACGCGGGCGCCGCTGCTCGTCCCGCTGACAGCGATGCAGGGCAATCTCGTCGCCCATTTCGTCGACCAGAGCGCGCACCGGGTGCGTGCCCTGATGACTCCCGCGGCCATCGTGCTCGCCGTAGGCCTGCTCGGCGTCCTCGCCGCCGGTACCGCAGGGCCATGGCTGCTGCGGAGCGCCTTCGGTCCTGATTACCGTGCCGACGGCGCCCTGCTGGCATGGCTCACGGGCGGCGCGATCGCGGTTTCGCTTCTCACGCTCACGGGGGCGGCGGCGGTGGCAGCAGCGCTGCACCGCGCATACGCGCTGGGCTGGGTGTCGGCGACCGTCGCGTCGACCCTGTTGCTGCTGTTGCCGCTCGACCTCGAGACGCGGACCGTGATCGCGCTGCTGTGCGGTCCGGCGGTCGGCATCGCGGTGCACCTGAGCGCGCTGTCGCGCGACCGCGCCTCATGACACCGGTTCGGACCAGAGGCCGCCGATCCGTATGCTGGCCCCGTTCTACGGTGAGGAAGATCGAATGACTTGGCTGGTGACCGGCGGGGCAGGCTACATCGGGTCCCATGTCGTCCGCGCCTTGTCGGACGCCGATATGCCGGTGGTGGTGATCGACGACCTCTCGACCGGCCTCGAGCGGTTCGTTCCTCCGACGGTTCCGCTGGTGCGCGGCACGCTGCTCGACAGTGACCTCGTCGTCCGCACGCTCGACGAGCATCGCGTCGACGGCGTCATCCACATCGCGGGTTTCAAGTACGCCGGTGTCTCGGTACAACGACCGCTGCACACCTACGAGCAGAACGTCTCGGCGATGGTCACGCTGCTCAAGGCGATGGAGGCCGCCGGCACCGACAAGATGGTGTTCTCCTCCAGCGCCGCCACGTACGGCACACCGGACGTCGACACCGTCACGGAGCAGACGCCGACCGCACCCGAGTCGCCGTATGGAGTCAGTAAGTTGGTGGGCGAGTGGATGCTTCGCGACACCGCGCGCGCGTCCGGGCTGCGCCACACCAGCCTGCGGTACTTCAACGTCGTGGGGTCGGGGTCCGACGAACTGTTCGACGTCAGCCCGCACAACCTCTTTCCACTGGTGTTCGACATGCTGTGCCGCGGCGAGACGCCGAGGATCAACGGCGCCGACTACCCCACGCCGGACGGCACCTGCGTGCGCGACTACGTGCACGTGTCGGATCTCGCGCTGGCTCACGTCGCCGCCGCGCGGCGGCTGGAGGCCGGCGACCCGATCGAGCCCGTCTACAACCTCGGCAGCGGCAGCGGCACCTCCGTTCGCGAAATCATGACCACCGTCCGGGAAGTCACCGGTTTCGATTTCGAGCCGGTCGTCGGTCCGCGCCGGCCTGGCGACCCCGCCCGTATCGTCGCGTCGGGTGATCTGGCCGCGCGCGACCTCGACTGGCGGATGCGGCATTCGCTTCAGGAGATGGTGCGGTCGGCATGGATCGCGCGCCGGCAAGCAGGGGATGCGTATCCGCGGTAAGTACGCGTTGGGCAACTGGGTCGCGCGCACCGCCGTCGCCCTGATCGTCGTGCAGCTGGCGATCCGGGCGGTCCTGGCGTTCGGCGGCTACTTCTATTGGGACGACCTGATTCTCATCGGCCGCGCGGGCACACAGTCGCTGGTCTCGCCGGCATACCTGTTCGACGATCACGACGGCCACGTCATGCCGGGGGCGTTTCTCGTCGCCGGCGTGATCACCTTGATAGCCCCGCTGAACTGGGTCGGCCCTGCGATCAGCCTGTTGATTCTGCAGCTGCTGGTGTCGCTGGCGTTGCTGCGCACGCTGCATGTGATCCTCGGATGGCGACCACTGCTGTTGCTGCCCTTGACATTCGCATTGTTCACACCGCTGGCGGTGCCGGGCTTCGCGTGGTGGGCAGCGGCACTGAACTCGTTGCCGATGCTCGCGGCGATGGCGTGGGTTGGCGGCGACGCGATCCTCCTCGTGCGCACCGGCGAGCGTCGCCACGCGGTGACGGCCCTGCTGGTTTACGTCGGGGGGCTGCTGTTCTTCGAGAAGTCGGCGGTGATTCCGTTCGTCGCGTTCACGGTGACGGCGCTGCTGTGCCACGTGACGGGCTCAGGGTCGGTGAACGCGGTGTGGCGTCGCGGCATTCGCCTGTGGGCGCCGTCGCTTGTGGTCACGGCCGGCTGGGTCGGCGTGTACCTGATCGTGGTCGACCAGAAGCGGTGGACCCTCGATTTGGCGATGACGTGGGATCTGCTCGCGAGGTCGGTGACACACGGAATCGTGCCGGGTCTGGTCGGCGGTCCGTGGGATTGGCAGCGGTGGGCGCCGGCCTCGCCGTGGGCCACCCCGCAGGCGACGGTGATGGTGCTCGGGTGGACGGCCCTGGCCGCGACGGTCGCGGTCACGGTGCTGCGCAAGCGGCGGATCGTCCCCGTGTGGCTGGTGGCGGCCGGTTACGGGGTGGCCTGCCAGGTCCCGATCTACCTCATGCGGGCGTCGCAGTTCACCGCGTTGGAATTGGGGCAGACGCTGCGCTATCTACCCGACCTCGTCGTCGTGCTCGCGCTGCTGGCGGCGGTCGGGCTGTGCGCGCCGAACCGCGAGGGAACGCGGTGGATGGACGCCTCGCGGCGCCGTACGGCGCTGATCTGTGTTCTCACATCGGCCTTCGTCGCCAGCAGTCTGTACTCGACGGCGACGTTCCTGACGGCGTGGCGTGACAACCCGGCGCAGGCGTATCTGCGCAATGCGCTGTCCAGCTTGACCACTGCGGCGAGGATGTCGAATGCGCCGATGCTCGACCAGGAGGTCGACCCGATGGTGCTGCAGCGGGTGGTCGGCCCCGAGAACCGGGCCAGCCACATGTTCGCGCTGGTACGCGACCGTCCCGAATTCGCCTCGGCCACAACCGAACTGCGCATGTTCGATCACACCGGCCGGGTCGTCGATGCGAAGGTCACCTGGGTGCGCAGTATCGTGCCGGGACCGCAACCGGACTGCGGATATCTGGTGCAGCCGGAGAGTGAAATCCGCATGCCGTTGAATGGCCCGCTGCTGCCGGCCGATTGGACGGCGGAGATCAACTATCTGGCCAACAGCGACGGTTCGATGATGATGTCGCTGTCGGAGGGTCATGAGGTCAAGGTGCCGGTGCGACCGGGACTGAACCGGGTGTTCGTCCGGCTGCCGGGAGCGGGCGACGCCATCGACGTGCGGGCGAACACCGCGGCGTTGTCGGTGTGCATCGCTTCCGGACCTGTCGGTTTCGTGGCGCCGAAATAGCGGGCATTCATGCCACGCTGTCTGCCATGACAGACGTACGCGAACAAGGGCTGCAGGTTTTCCGTGAATTACTTCCGGGAGTCCTCCCCGACGGCGAAGTGGAGTTGCCGTCCGGTGCTTTCGGCGGCGAGATGCTGGGCCTCGCGATGGACAATGTGTTCGGCCGGCTGTGGACCCGTGAGGGGTTGAGCCGCCGCGACCGCAGCCTGGTGACGCTCGGCATTCTCATCACGCTGCGCGCCGACGACGAGCTGCGGATCCACGTCCAGATCGCCCGCAACAACGGCCTGACCGACGACGAGATCGCCGAAGTGATCTATCACTGCACCGGTTACGCCGGGTTCCCGGCCGCCAACTCGGCGATGAAAGTCGCTCAGGACGCGCTGCAGGACACGTGAGCGTGGACGTCGCTCTGGAGCCACCTAGGAGAATCGAACTCCTGACCTGCTCATTACGAGTGAGCCGCTCTGCCGACTGAGCTAAGGTGGCGTGCCCGGCTCACACATGTGTCAGCCACAGGCGGGACGAGTCTACGGCAGGGCCCGCCGCCGACCCAACTCAGTCGCGCAGCGCCCGTCCGACCGTCGCCACCATCGCGTCGACCGCGAACTTCGGCTTGACGTTGACCGCCAGCGCCTCGCGGCACTCCAGCACAGCTTCGATGCACCGCAGCAGCTTGTCCGGCGGTGCGTGCGCGGCCAACCTGGCGATCTCCTCGCCCATGTCGGGATGGTTGTGCGCAACGCCGCCCGCGTTCGATGCCACCAGCAGCGCGTCGCGGAAGTAGGTGGCCAGGTCGATCAGCGCCCGGTCGAGGGAGTCGCGCGAGGCGCGCGTCTTGCGCGACTTCTGCCGTCGCTCAAGGGCACTCAGCGCGCCCGCCGCCCCGCGCAGCGAACCGGCCGTCCCCTTGCCGGTGCCGCCGGCCCCGAGCGCGGTCCGCAATTCCTCGGTCTCGGCCTCGTTGCGCTCCACCGTCAACGCCAGCGCCTCGTCCTCGGCGGTCTTCACCAACTCCTCGGCCGCGGCGTAGGCGCGCGACGGCGTCGCCGCATCCCGCGCCAGCCCCAGCGCCCGCTTCCGGCGTTCCCGAGCCGTCTCGTCGGTGGCCAGGCGCCGGGCCCGCCCGACATGACCGCCGCTGACCGAGGCCGCCCATCGCGCGTCGGCCTCCGGAAGCCCGCCGCTGTCCATCAGCACACCGGCGATCGCGTCCACGGTCGGCGTCACCAGTGCGACGTGACGGCAGCGCGACCGCAGCGTGATCGCGATGTCCTCCGGATCCACCGACGGCGCGCACAGCAGGAACACCGTCGACGGCGGCGGTTCCTCGACCACCTTGAGCAGCGCGTTCGCCGCGCCCTCGG
>NZ_LZJE01000021.1:0-13014 GCF_001666865.1 Mycobacterium sp. E136 | reverse complement strand
CGAGGAGGCCTACAGCGCCCTCAGACACCGCCGCGTTCTGTTTGGCGACGACCGAACAGCCGGTGTCGTCGACGATCGCAATCGCACCGCGTACCGACGTTCCGTCGTAGTCGGCGGCGCGGCAGCCCGCGGCCCGCGTCGGCCGCAGCGTGACGGCGTTGAGCCCGCCGGGCGGCGTGGTGATCAGCAGCGACGCCTGGTCGACAGGATATTCGCGCCCGCTGACCCGCATCGACGGGTTGCCGCCCTGGCTGCGGTCCAGCAGTTCGAACTCGGGGGTCTCGACGTCGAACCCCTTGTCGCGCAAGAACTGTGCGACGTAATCGACTGTCGCGTCGTAACCGGGCGTGCCGTCGGCACGGTTACCGCCGTTGGTGTCGGCGATCTCCTGCAGCTTGTGCAGGTGGGTGTACATGCCGTCCGCGGTGACCTTGTCGGCCACCTCCTGCGGCGACGGTGGCGCTGGCTCCGGCGACGAGCAGGACGTCAGGGCCGCGACGACTCCGACCACGACTACCGCCACACCGGCAGAACGGAGGGGGGTCGCCCACGTTCTCATGAGGCGAGCGGGTGCCGGACGCGGAGGTCACGCGTGGGGATTCCGTTCGGGCCGCCCTGGTCTTGGGCGTAAATGCCGACGGCGTAGGCCACTCCGGCGCCGTGGATGCCGAGGGCGGTGCGGTCGATGTGCTCGAGGTTGTCCGACGCCTTGTGGTAGTTGGGGTCGAACGCCTGATCCGCTTCGCCGCCCCACAATTTGGCTTGTTCGGGTGTCATCTTCTCCTCGGCGCCCGAGAAGGTGCCACCGGAGGGGATGCCTGCGAGGGTGAACCCGTCATAGTCGGAGCGGCCGTCGAAGCTGGTGTCCTCCGCCGGTTTCCCCGCCGCGTCGAGGTAGTCCACCAGCGTGCGTTCCAGACCCGCCGATCCCTCGGGCACCCGGCTGATCGCGCCTTCCTCGTCGGGTGGGATCGACTGGTTGCCGTCGTAGGTGAAGTAGCCCGGGTTGGGGGACCCCACCATGTCGAAGTTCAGGTAGAGCGAGATGTCCTTGAGGGCATCGACATCCAGCGACTCCAGATAGTTGTTCGATCCGAACAACCCGACCTCCTCAGCGCCCCAGAACCCGAACCGTACCGCGTTCTGGACGTCGGGGGAACTGCCCAGCTGCAGCGCGGACTCCAGAACCGCGGCCACGCCGGATCCGTTGTCGTTGATACCCGGCCCCTCGGGGACGCTGTCCAGATGGGCTCCGGCCATCACGACGTTGTGGGTGTCGCCCGTCTTGGTCTGGGCGATGACGTTGCGCGTGCGTTCCTCGCGCACACCCGCGTTGAGCTTCAGCGACACGTCGCCCGGCTCGGCCCGGAGCCGATCACCCTCGGCCTTGGTGATGCTGACGACCGGGATGGTCACGTCGGTCTCTTCGCCGAGGGTGCCGCCCATCTCGTCGTCGTTCTCGTTGTTGGCGACGATCAACGCCACCGCGCCGCGTTCGGCGGCCGCCTTCTCCTTCTCCGAGAACTGGCACTTGCCACGGTCGACGAGAACCACCGCACCCTTGACCGGCAGACCGTCGTAGTCCGAGGCCGTGCAGCCCGGCGAGTCTTCGACGCGGGCGAGCACCAGCGGACCCGACACACCGCCCGGCGGCGTGCCGATGGTGAAGTTCAGCGGTTTGGCCTTGACCCCGTTGCCGCCGACCGTCAGTGCGGGTTCGTCGGCAAACGGCAGCCGCACTTCGAACTCGGGTGTCTCGACATCGAACCCCTTGTCCCGCAACGTATTCGCAACGTAGTCGACGCTGGCGTCGTAACCCGGTGTGCCGAGCGCGCGGTTGCCGTCGTTGTCGTCGGCGATCCGCTGCAGCCGGACCAGATGCTGGTAGATGGCGTCGGCCGACGTGCGCCGCGCGAGACCTCTGGCGAAGTCCACGGCGGCCGGTGACACCCCCGCCTGCGTCGTTGGCGGTTGCACCGTCGGCTGCGGTTCGCTGCCCCTGCCGCAGCCTCCGAGCACGACGACGGCAGCCGAGATCAGGGCGATCGTTTTCCAGGTTCTGGAGGTTGTCGAAACCTTTGATTGGCTCATTGCCCACTACGTTAGCGTCGCCGCGCGGCTAGCCCGTCAGCCGCGCGACGATGAGGTCGGCCACGGCCCGCATACCCGCGGCGTTGGGGTGCAGGGGCGCGGGCTTGCCCGGCCTCAGGAAGTCGGTCAGTCCGAAGCGCGTCGTCCACGGATCGGCCGACCACGCGTGGTGTGCGCGGCTGTGCTCGGCAGCCCGTACCAGCCCGCAACCGGTCGCGGCGGCCGCCTCCGCGGTCAGCCGCTCCAAGGTGTCGGCGATGCGGCGTCCGGTTGCGACCTCGGTGTCGGGCAACGGTGGTGCGGGCACACCGGGCGGCGGCAGCAGCGTGAGGTAGTCGACGAACAGCACCGTCGCGTGCGGTGCGCGGGACCGCACGGTTCGGCCGACCTCGACGAGCGACGCGCCGACCTCGGCCAGCGCGTCGTCGCGCGCCCGCGGGTCGAGCTGAGCGCGCAGCACACCGCCCAGCAGCGGCAGGTGGCGCACGATGCGCGGCAGGCCCGCGGCGAACAACATCGGCACATAGCCGACGTCGTTGCCGCCGATGGTCACGGTCACCAGCTTTTCGGAGCCGTCCAGGGCCGAGATCTGCGGCGGCGTGCCGTGTTGCGGTTCGTGCAGCACGTTGGCGGTGGTGGCCCCGGAGTACGTCGCGTCGACGAGGTCGAAGCCCAGCGTCGCAGCGACGAGATGCGCATAGTTGCGCGCCGAGCGGCCGGCGGCCCACGGCGCGCCGCCGGCGCGAGGACCGATTCCCGGTCCCGCCGCCATCGAACTTCCCAGCGCTACATAACGACTCATCGAGTCGGGCTGGACGCCTGCGCCCAGAACCGCTTCGGGATGCGGCCGGCCTGGCGCGCCAGGTGGCCCGCGGTGACGGCGGCCGCCATCGCCGCGGCCATGGTCGGCGGGTCGGCGGCCCGTGTCACGGCGCTGGCCAGAAGAACGGCGTCACAACCCAATTCCATTGCCAGCGCAGCGTCGCTCGCGGTGCCGATACCGGCGTCGAGCACCACGGGAACCGAGGCGGCCTCGACGATCATCTCGATGTTGTGCGGATTGGCGATGCCCAGACCCGTTCCGATCGGCGAGCCCAACGGCATCACCGCCGCGCACCCGACGTCCTCGAGCCGGCGGGCGAGGACAGGATCGTCGTTGGTGTACGGCAACACGGTGAAACCGTCGTCGACCAATTGCTCGGCTGCCCTGACCAGTTCGACGGCGTCGGGCAGCAGCGTGCGTTCGTCGGCGATGACCTCCAGCTTCACCCAGTCGGTGTTCAGCGCCTCGCGGGCGAGCTGCGCGGTGAGCACCGCCTCGGCCGCGCCGCGGCAGCCCGCGGTGTTCGGCAGCGGCGTGATGCCCAACCGGTTGAGCAGTTCGAGCACGCCCGTACCACCGTCGGCGTCGACGCGACGCATCGCCACGGTCGTCAGCTCGGTGCCCGAGGCGACGAGCGCTTCCTCCAGCACCGCGAGGTTCGCCGCCCCGCCGGTGCCGAGGATGAGCCGGGATCCGAATTCGCGACCGGCGATGGTCAGCTTCGTATCAGCCACCCTGCACCGCCGTCACCACCTCGACGCGGGCGCCGTCGCATAACGCGGTGTCCCACTCCGACTTCGGCAGCACCGACCAGTCCACCGCGACCGCGATGCCCTTCTCCGGAAAGCCGAGACGCTCGAGCAGGGCCGAGACCGTCGTCGCCGCATCCACTTCCACCGCTTCGTCGTTGACGAGAACCTTCACCTGCTTGCTCCAACCGTTACTTCGAGTTCGGCCGCGATCCGTTCGGCCGTCCAGGGCGCGAGGAGAAACCCGTTGCGCCCATGGCCCGCCGCGACCAGTGTGCGCTCGTCGAGGCGTTCGACGAGCGGTAATCCGTCCGGGGTCATCGGTCGCAAGCCCGCGGCGCATTCGGCGAGTTCGTACTCGCCCAGCGCGGGCATCACCGCGCAGGCGTCGTCGAGCAGTTCCCGAACCCCGGTCACCGCGGGTGCGGTGTCGCGGCCGTGCTCGTACTGCGTGGCACCGACGACGACGCCGTCGGCCCGCGGCACGAGGTAGACCTGCCGCCCGTGCACCCGCGCCCGAATGACCCGTTGCGGCACCGGCATGCAGCCGCGACGCCAGCGCAACCGCAGCACCTCACCCTTGACCGGCCGGATCGGCAAATCCGGCCACAGCTTCGGCGCGTCGATACCGTTGGCGATCACGACGGCGTCCGCCTGCACCGCGGCGAGGTCGGCAACCGGCGGCGCCCACTGCACCCCGAGCCGCTCGCACAGTGCGGCCAGCGCCTGCACCACCAGCCGATTGTCAACGGCCAGTTCGGTTTCGGCGTGGAAGCCATGCCGAATGCCCTGGGCGAGCAGCGGTTCGATATCGCGCGCGGACGTCGTCGCTGTCACCGGATGCCCTTGGGCGGCAAGCCACTCCCCGACCGTCTTGAGGTCCGCGGCATCGGCACGGTCGACGGCGACCACCAACGACTCGCGCGCGGTGACAACGTCGTCGGGCAGCCCGTCGAGGAATCCGCCGTGCCACAGGTGCAGTGACTCCAGCCCGAGCTGCAGGAGCTTCTCCTCGCCGGGCCAGCCCTCACTATGGGGGGCGAGCATGCCGCCGGCGACCCACGACGCGCCGCGATCGTCGGTGCGGTGCACCCGGACGTCCCAGCCGGCGGACAGCGCACGCCGCGCGACGGCCAACCCGATGACGCCGCCGCCGATCACGGCCAGGCTTGCTTTGGTCAACTTCCCTCCCTTCGCCGGCATGACCCGGATCAGGTGCGACGGTAAGGGCAGGTGCGCATGCCCACTCTCAGTCCCCGCTCCCGGGACTCCCGCGTTCGTCAACCCACCCTACCCGCCGGGCATCCTGCGAACGACGAGTCGCTAGCGTCGCGGTGTGCACGAACCTCGGGAACGGCTGGCCGGCGCGTCGCTGTACCTGTGCACCGACGCCCGCCGCGAGCGGGGCGACCTCGCGGAGTTCGCCGACGCGGCGCTGGCCGGCGGTGTCGACCTCATCCAGTTGCGGGACAAGGGCTCGCCCGGCGAACAGCGGTTCGGCCCTTTGGAGGCGCGTCAGGAACTCGAGGCGCTCGAGGCGCTCGCCGATGCGGCCCGGCGACACCGGGCGCTGCTGGCCGTCAACGACCGCGCCGACATCGCACTGGCCGCCGGCGCCGACGTGCTCCACCTCGGGCAGGACGACCTTCCGCTGGGGGTGGCGCGCGGCATCGTCGGTGATCGGCCGGTGATCGGCCGGTCCACCCACGACGCCGATCAGGTCGCCGCGGCGGTCGACGAGGCCGTCGACTACTTCTGCGTCGGCCCCTGTTGGCCCACGCCCACCAAACCGGGCCGCCCGGCACCGGGCCTCGACCTGGTCCGCCACGCCGCCCAGCTCGGCACGGACAAGCCGTGGTTCGCGATCGGCGGGATCGACGCCGACCGGCTACCTCAGGTCGTGGCGGCCGGCGCGCGCCGCATCGTCGTGGTCCGCGCGATCACCGCCGCCGAGGATCCGCAGGCGGCGGCAGCAGCGCTGAAGGCGGCGCTCAGAGCTGCCGGTTGACCAGCAGGGGAATCGAGGCGATCTCGTCGCGCAGCTGCTCCCAGCTGGCGGCGAACCCGGGATGCAGCGGCAGCGCCGCGACCTCGTCGACGGCCACCCAGCGCAGCTCGGCGCTCTCGCGATTCGGGACGGTGTTCAGCATCGCGGGGGCATCGGCGATGACCGTGCTGTAGGTCCAGCTGACTCCGTCGCCCGCGACGAGCTTGGTCTGGACCACTTTGCGCACCGTCAGCTGCTCGGCGGGCAGCCCCGCCTCCTCGTGGGCCTCGCGGATTGCGGCCTGCTCGGCCGACTCGTGGCTGTCGCGGGCGCCGCCGGGCAGCCCCCAGGTGTCGCCCTGGTGGCTCCACGCCGCGCGGTGCTGGAGCAGCACGACCGCGGTCCCGTTGTGGCCGGGGGCCCGCAGCAGCAGTCCGGCCGCGCCGTATCTGCCCCAGTAGGCCTGGCCTTGGGAAACCACCCATCCGTCACCGTCGCCACGCACGCCTCAACAATAGGGCCGCCCGGCCTGCCGGAAACTCTTAGACTTCTTTCATACAGTGGGAGCGGTCGTAACGACGAGCCGGAAAGCGATGCTGATGAGGTCCGCGCGCACGTGACTGTGGAGTTGGCGCACCCGTCGACGGAGCCGCTCGCGTCGCGGGCCCCGTCGACACCGGCACACCAGCGCTGGTGGTTTCTGTGGACGACGCCCGGGCGGATCCTGACCATCGGAATCGTGTTGTCGGCGCTCGTCATCGCGAGCGCCTTCGCCACGTCGACCACGATCAACGACCGACAGCAAGCGCTCATGACGGTGCTCAACCACACCGAGCCGCTGTCGTTCGCGGCCGGGCAGCTCTACACGACGTTGTCCGTGGCGGACGCCGCCGCGGCCACGGCGTTCATCGCGGGCGCGGAACCGCGCGACGTCCGGCAGCGCTACGAGCAGGCGATCACGGACGCCTCGGTTGCCGTGACGCGGGCGTCGAGCGGACTCACCGACGAGGATCTGGTGCAGCTGCTCGGGCGGATCAACGCCGAGTTGTCGATGTACACGGGACTGGTCGAGACCGCCCGCACCAACAACCGCTCGGGCAACCCGGTCGGGTCTTCCTACCTGTCTGAGGCGTCGGCGCTGATGCAGACGCAGATCCTGCCGGGGGCGCAACGGCTCTACGAGGAGACTTCGGCGCGGGTGGACGCCGAGACCAGCGCGTCGACCCGGATTCCCGGACCGGTCATCCTGGTGGTGCTGGCGACGCTGCTGTTCGGGGTGTTCGCCAACCGGTGGCTGGCCCGGCGCACGCGCAGGCGGATCAACGTCGGGTTCGTCGCGGGCGGCCTGGCGGTGCTGACCATGTTGATCTGGGTGGGCACCGCGTTGGTCATCTCGACGTCGGACAGCCGCAGCGCCAAGGACACCGCGGCCGAATCGCTGAAGACCGTGACCAACCTGGCCATCACCGCGCAGCAGGCCCGCGCCGACGAGACGCTGTCGCTGATCCGCCGCGGCGACGAGACCGTGCGCAAGCAGTCGTATTACCAGCGCATCGACATGATGCAACAACAGCTTTCGGACTACCTGGCCCGCGATGACGCCATCGACAAGACCGACCTCGGCGAGGCCGAACAATTGTTGAAGCGCTGGCGCGCCGCCGACGACCGGATCAACGCCTACATCAGCGTGGGCAATTACCAGGCCGCCACGCAGGTCGCGCTGGGGACCGGGGAGGACGACTCGACACCGGCGTTCAACAAGCTCGACGAGGCGCTGAGCCAGGGCATCGAAGAGAGCCGCGGTCAGCTGCGCAACGACATCGTCAATGCCCACCGGGTGCTGTCGGGCGCGACCGTCGGCGCCGCTGTGCTCAGCGTCGTCGCCGCGATCGCGGTGGCGCTGGGGTTGTGGCCGAGGTTAAGTGAGTACCGGTGATGAGCGCTTGCGCGAAGAACAGAGAGCCTCTGATGAGCGCTTGCGCGAAGAACAGACGGCAGATGAGGAAGCTTCTCGTCACCCTCGCGCTCACCACGCTCGTGCTCACCGGGTGCGGGCAGGCGGCGTCGGTGACCTCGACGCCCAACGTCACTCTTCCCCCACCCACCCCTGCCGGTATGGAGGAGCTGCCGCCGCAACCGGTGCGGCCGCCCGACGATGACACCGAGGATTGCAACCGCACGGCGAGCCTGCGGCCGTTCGGCAATCGGGCCCAGGCGGAGGAGGCCGTCGCGAACATCCGCGCGCGCGGGCGGCTGATCGTCGGCCTGGACATCGGCAGCAACCTGTTCTCGTTCCGGGACCCGATCACCGGACAGATCACCGGATTCGACGTCGACATCGCCGGTGAGATCGCCCGCGACATCTTCGGAACGCCGTCGCAGGTGGAGTACCGCATCCTGTCGTCGGCCGACCGCATCGCGGCACTGCAGAACAACCAGGTCGATGTCGTCGTCAAGACGATGACGATCACCTGTGAACGCAAGAAGATGATCGGGTTCTCGACCGCGTATCTGACCGCCGACCAACGCATCCTCGCGCCGCGCGACTCGACCATCCGGCAGGCGTCGGATCTGTCCGGCCGCCGCGTGTGCGTCGCGAAGGGTACGACGTCACTGGAGCGGATCCGCCAGATCACACCGCCACCGATCATCGTGGGCGTGGTGGCGTGGTCGGACTGCCTGGTGGCGTTGCAGCAGCGTCAGGTCGACGCAGTCAGTACCGACGACTCGATCCTGGCCGGCCTGGTGTCGCAGGATCCGTACCTGCACATCGTCGGCCCGAGCCTGAACGAGGAGCCCTACGGCATCGGGGTCAACCGGCAGAACACCGGCCTGGTGCGGTTCGTCAACGGCACGCTCGAGCGGATCCGCCGCGACGGCACGTGGAACACGTTGTACCGCAAGTGGCTCACCGTGCTCGGCCCGGCGCCCGCTCCTCCGGTCGCGAGGTACTCCGACTGATGTCTGAGACCACGCTGGACGATTTCGACGACGAGGGCCCCGGCACTCAGCCGGCGAGCTTCGACGACATGGGCATGGACTCGGGCTCGACCGTCCGCCCGATGGCCACCGAGGCGGTGTTCCGTCCACACTTCGATGACGATGACGACGGTTCGGTGGGCACCGGGGACACCGAACCCCAGGAGCACGCCGCCACCACCACGACGACGAGGGCGCTGTCGCGGACCCGACGCTTGGGCGGCGGCCTGGTCGAGATCCCGCGGGTGCGGGCCAAGGATCCGCTCGAAGCTCTGATGACGAATCCCGTTGTCGCGGAGAAGAAGCGGTTCTGCTGGAACTGCGGACGTCCGGTCGGCCGGTCGAGCGGCGACAAGCGGGCCCAGTCCGAAGGCTGGTGTCCTCACTGCGGTAGCCCGTATTCGTTCCTGCCCCAACTGAATCCGGGCGACATGGTCGCCGACCAGTACGAGATCAAGGGCTGCATCGCGCACGGCGGCCTCGGCTGGGTTTATCTGGCCTTCGACCACAACGTCAACGAACGACCGGTTGTGCTCAAGGGTCTGGTGCACTCCGGCGACGCCGAGGCGCAGAAGATCGCAATGGCCGAGCGGCAGTTCCTCGCCGAGGTCACCCATCCCGGGATCGTGAAGATCTACAACTTCGTCGAGCACGCCGACCAACACGGCAATCCGGTCGGCTACATCGTGATGGAGTACGTGGGGGGCACCTCGCTCAAACAGGCCAAGGGCGAGAAGCTTCCGGTGGCCCAGGCCATCGGGTACATGCTCGAAATCCTGCCCGCCCTGGGCTATCTGCACTCGATCGGGTTGACCTACAACGACCTCAAGCCCGAGAACATCATGATCACCGAGGAGCAGCTCAAGCTCATCGACCTCGGCGCGGTGTCGACCATCAACTCCTTCGGGTACCTCTACGGCACTCCCGGATATCAGGCGCCCGAGATCGTGCGCACCGGGCCGACGGTGGCCACCGACATCTACACCGTCGGCCGCACGCTTGCGGCGTTGACGCTCAAACTGCGCACACGCAAGGGTCGGTACGTCGACGGATTGCCCGAAGACGATCCGGTGCTGGCCGAGTATGACTCGTTCGCCCGGGCGTTGCGTCGGGCGATCGATCCGGATCCGCGGCGGCGGTTCGGCAGCGCCGACGAGATGTCAGGACAGCTGCTCGGCGTGTTGCGCGAGGTGGTGGCCAAGGACACCGGTTCGCCCAAACCCGGTCTGTCGACCGTCTTCTCACCGACCCGGTCCACATTCGGCATCGATCTGCTGGTCGCACACACCGACGTCTATCTGGACGGGCAGGTGCACTCCGAGCGCCTGACCGCGCAGGAGATCGTCAGGGCGCTGCCCGTCCCGCTGGTGGACCCGACCGACGTCGGCGCGACGGTGTTGTCTGCCAGCGTGGTGAGCCAGCCCGTGCAGACGCTCGACCAGTTGCGCGCGGCCAGGCACGGCGCGTTGGACTCCGAGGGCATCGACCTGTCGGACTCGGTCGAACTTCCGCTGATGGAGGTGCGCGCGCTGCTGGACCTCGGCGACGTCGCCAAGGCCACCCGCAAACTGGACGACCTCGCCGAGCGGGTGGGCTGGCCGTGGCGGCTGGTCTGGTTCAAGGCCGTCGCCGAGCTGTTGACTGCCGACTATGACTCCGCGACAAAGCATTTCACCGAGGTGCTGGATACCCTGCCGGGCGAACTGGCACCGAAGCTGGCCCTGGCGGCCACCGCCGAGCTGGCCGGCACCCAGGATGCGGGCAAGTTCTACAACACCGTGTGGTCCACCGACAACGGTGTGATCTCGGCGGGGTTCGGGCTGGCGCGCGCACAGTCGGCCGCCGGTGAACGAAACGAAGCGGTGAAGACGCTCGACAAGGTGCCTGCGATGTCGCGTCATTTCAGCACGGCGAGGTTGACCAGCGCCGTCACGCTGCTGTCCGGCCGCTCGTCGAGCGAGATCACCGAACAGCAGATCCGGGACGCCGCGCGGCGCGTCGAGGCGCTGCCGGATACCGAGCCGCGGGTGTTGCAGATCCGCGCGCTGGTGCTGGGAACCGCGATGGACTGGCTGGCCGACAACACCGCGAGCACCAACCACATCCTCGGCTTCCCATTCACCGAGCACGGGTTGCAGCTGGGCGTGGAGGCCTCGCTGCGCGCCCTAGCGCGGGTGGCGCCGACGCAGGCCCACCGTTACGCGCTCGTCGACCTCGCCAACAGCGTCCGCCCGACGAGCACGTTCTGACGTTCAGGCGACGCTCGCGCTCGCGATCTCGTCGCTCAGCGGGGCGATGGCGGCGAGGATCTCGCCCACCGTGCCCGAGGGCACCCCGGCCGCGGCGAGGCTGTCCGCCAGGTGGCCGGCGACGAGGTTGAAGTGATGCATGGTGATCCCGCGGCCCTGATGAACCTGGCGCATCGGGGCGCCGGTGTAGGCGTCGGGCCCTCCCAGAGCGGCGGCGAAGAACTCGACCTGCCGACCCTTGAGCCGCGACATGTTCGTGCCCGTGAAGAATCCGGCCAGCTCGTCGTCGGCCAGCACGCGGCCGTAGAAGTCCTCGACAACCACTTCGAGTGCTTCACGACCGCCGATCTGTTCGTAGATGCTCGGCATGGGTGTCCCTTCGTCACACGGATAGGCACACTCAAGACGACGGGCATTGCATCCTGATTTCGGCCGGTTGCCGGCCGGGCAAATTCCTCCTCACGGCCGCCACGCGGCGGGCGTATGGACCTACGGAATCAGTCGCGGTGTCAGCAAACTACCTACCTCGGCGGGGGCTTTTTTCAGGATCTGCCCATGTCGTAAGACCCAATGGTCAAGGCACGGATTTCGTAGTAATCTGCATCACAGGTTGAGGTCACAGCCAACTGCAGAGGTCATCGGGGAAGCATTCCCGAGTGCGGCTGAGGTTTGGTTAGGCGCCGCTGACGGCATCCGCGGTTTCAATTGCATCTCGACAACAGGAGCGCACCGTGTCCGCTGTAGGAACCTGTCGGGTCTTCCGACCCGACCCCCGGTCCTTCGATCAGTGCGAACACCACCACCGCGCCAGCTTCACCGCGTCCCACCGGCATGGTTCGACGGTCCTCGTGACCGTCGACGGCGAGATCGATGCCACCAACAGCCGGGCCTTGGCGACCTACGTGGAAGGTCAGGTCGCGGGCACGCGGCGGCTGGTGATCGATCTGCGGCTCGTCGATTTCTTCGGCACCGCGGGCTTCGCCGCGCTGCACTACATCAACGTCATCTGTGGCCGCAACGGCATCGACTGGCAGGTGCGCTGCGGCAGGCAGGTGCGTCGTCTACTGGCGATCTGCGATTCGGCCGAGGAGTTGCCGCTCGAGAATCCGCGCTCAGTGCTCGACGAGGTGCGTGCAGGCGCGGGCGATCGCGAGCTCCTCATCAGTGGGAACAACTAGCACCGTCGTCCGCGAGCTCTCGGTCGATATCCGCCGGGCCGTCTTCTCGGGGCTGGCGTTGCGGGCCTCGTCGAGCTCTATCCCCAGCGGCGCCATCCCGCTCAGTGCGTCGCGCCGCACCGCGGCGTCGTTCTCCCCCACCCCGGCGGTGAAGGTGATGACGTCGGTGGTGCCGAGCAGCGCCAGGTAGGCGCCGATGTACTTGCGCAGCCGGTGGATGTAGACGTCGTAGGCCAGTTGCGCAGAAGCGTCCCCGTCGTCGATGCACTGGTGGAGCACCCGGAAGTCGACCTCGCCGCCGAGCCCACGCACCCCGGAGCGGCGGTTGAGCATCTCCTCGATGTCCTCGACGCTCATGTCGACCGTGCGCCAGAGGTAGAACAGCACCCCGGGATCGATGTCGCCGGAACGGGTTCCCATCACCAGGCCCTCCATCGGCGTCAGGCCCATGGAGGTGTCTACCGGGCGGCCACCGACGATGGCCGAGGCGGACGCACCGTTGCCCAGGTGCAGCACGATTTGGCGCAGCGACTCGAGGGGCGCCCCGACGAACTCGGCGGCCTGTTGGCTGACGTACTCGTGCGAGGTGCCGTGGAAGCCGTAGCGGCGGATATGCCACTGCTCGGCGACGTCCCGGTCGATCGCGTAGGTCGATGCGGCGGCGGGCAGGTCGTGAAAGAACGCGGTGTCGAAGACCGCGACGTGGGGCAGGTCGGGCAGCGCCTTGCGGGCCTCCTCAATTCCGAGCAGCGCTGGCGGATTGTGCAGCGGCGCAAGGGGTGAGAGCTCGTCGATCCGGGCGACCAGGGCGTCGTCGACGAGAGTCGGCTCGTAGATGTCCGGGCCGCCGTGCACGACGCGGTGCCCGACGGCGATGAGGTCGAGTTCGTCGAGGCGTTTGCCCGCCGCGGCCATCTGGTCGAACGCCGACTGCAGGGCCTCCGCGTGATCGCGTATT
>NZ_LZJE01000020.1:0-3495 GCF_001666865.1 Mycobacterium sp. E136 | reverse complement strand
GGCGGCGGTCACCATCCAGTCGGCGGCCTCGTCGGCGGTCAGCCCGGGCAGTCCGTCGTAGGCGCGGGTGGGCGCGATCATCGGTGTGCGCACCAGCGGGTAGAACAGCGTCGTCGAATGCACTCCGTCGGAGCTCCATTCGGTTTCGATGACGCGGCTCACCGCGGTCAGCGCGGCCTTCGACGCGTTGTACACCGAGAACAGCGGCGACGACTCGCTGAGCACACCCCAGGTCGACACGTTGATGATGTGGCCGTCGCGCCGCTCGCGCATGCCCGGCGCCAGGCCGCGGATCAGCCGCAGCGGCCCGTAGTAGTTGAGCGCCATGGTTCGTTCGACGTCGTGCCAGCGATCCAGCGACTCGGCCAGGGGTCTGCGGATCGACTTGCCGGCGTTGTTGATCAGGATGTCGACGCCGCCGAGTTCGTCGGTGACCCGTTCGGCGAGGCCGTCGACCGCGTCGAGGTCCGACAGATCGCAGGCGTGTGCCCAGGCGTCCCCGCCGTTCTCGGTGATCCGGTCGACCAGCGCGTCGAGCAGTTCCTGTCGCCGCGCCGCCACCACGACGGTGGCCCCGCGGCGGGCGAACTTCTCCGCGGCCGCCTCGCCGATCCCCGATGAGGCTCCGGTGAGCAGGATGCGCTTACCCCGCAGGTCAACGACGTCGCGGCCGGGCTGATACTGCAGCAACTCGGGGACGACCGGGGGACGCATGGTGGTCAGGACGAGTTGGTCGGCCAACCGCCGCAACGGGCTCTTGCTCACGAGCGGAGTCTAGGTGAGCGGTTTGTGAGTGAAAACGTTCGCTCACCGATCGAAATCACTCACAAATCGCTCAGTCGCGGCCGCCGGCCAGCAGGCCCGACGAGGCGAACTTCAGCCCGGCTCGCAGCTCGTCGAGGCGGATCGGGTCGTCGGACTCGATATAGCGCAGCGTGGTGGCCACTGCCATGTTGAAGAACAACCACGCCAACGCTTTTGGGCTGAGTTCATTGCGGTACTGGTCGTGGTAGTGGTTCATGTGCAGCGTCGACATCGCGACCAGCGTCGCGTTCAGGCCCGAGATGTTTTCGAACGTGCGCACGTGATCGGGGCGTTCGGCCAGATAGCGGAGCAGGCCTCGGTTGGCGATCGTCACATCGATGAGGATGTCGATGGAGGCCGCCATCGCCTCGGCGGGTTCGGCGAGCGTCACGGTCCGCAACCGTTCCTCCAGCGCAGGGGCCTGCGTCAGCGCGAGGTGTTCGATGGCGGCGCCAAGGATCTCCTCCTTGTCGGAGAAGTACTGGTAGATCGACCCTTTGCTGACACCCGCCCGATCGGCGATCAGGTTCGTGGTCACCTGGGCGGGGTCCGTGGTCAGCAACAACCCTGCCGTCGTCTCGACGATTTTTGCGACCATGGCACGAGAACGCTGTTGTTGCGGCGCTTTCCTACGCTCTGAACTGCGGTTACTCGTGCCCACAAACGCCCCTTATGCGACTTGAATGCGACCTGACGGTCATATTAACCTCGCCGCACTACCTGGATAGGAGGTGGGCGCCGCCCATGACCGCCACTTCGGACATCGATCTGTCGTCACCCGTCGACGACGGACCGATCGAACTGGTCCCGCCGGATTCGCTGACCGCCGAGCACACCGGCCGGTGGACGTTCCTGATCTTCGAGGGCGCGGCGTTCATGATGCAGGCGATGCACCCCGTCATCGCCGAGGTCACCGGCCGCTATTCAGCGGCGTTCCACGGTGATCCGGGTGGACGGGCGATCCGCTCCATCGACTCGGTGCTGCGGTGGACGTACGGCGGCACGGAAGCCGCGGCCGAGGGGAATCGGGTCAGAGCCATGCACCGGCCGATGACGATGAAGAGCGAGACGACCGGAAAACAGGTCAGCGCGCTGAATCCCGAGGCGTACCAATGGGTCATCTGCACCGGGTACATCGTCAACGTCCACGGCGCGCGCCTGCTGATCGGTCGCGACTTCACCGACGACGAGAAGGCGCAGGTGTTGCGCGACAACCGCCGACTGGCGCGGCTGCTGCACGTGCCGATGCGCGACTATCCCGAGACCGATCAGCAGATGACCGACTACTTCGAGTCGATGATCCACAAACTCGAGGCCACGCCGCAGGCGCAGAAGCTGATGGACGACCTGATCACCGGCACGATGGAGATGCCCCCGTTGGTGCCCAAGCTGTTCTATCCGCTGATCAAGGCCATGCTGCGGCCCGTGCTTCGGCTGAACTACCTCTCGATCGTCGGCCTGCTCGACCCCCGTCTGCGCACCAAGCTCGGCGTGAGTTGGAGCCCGGAGGAGCAACGTCAGCTCAACCGCCTCTACAAGGCGATCCGCATCGCCTACCGCGTGCTTCCCGACCGGCTGACGTACTTCCCGCTGGCGTACCACGCCCGCAAGCACCACCAGTGCCTGGAGAAGATGAAGGAGCGCCAGAAGAAGTCGTTCGCGTACCGCGTCCCGGGCGCCGTCTCCCCGTCCTAGCGATTCGGGTGCGCTACCAGTCGCTCAGCGATTGCTAGTGCACCGAAATCGCTTCTCAGAAGTAGCGCGGGAAAGAGCCCCAGTCCGGGTCGCGCTTCTCCAGGAAGGCGTCGCGGCCCTCGACCGCTTCGTCGGTCATGTACGCCAACCGCGTCGCCTCACCGGCGAACAACTGCTGGCCCACCAGCCCGTCGTCGGTGAGGTTGAACGCGTACTTGAGCATCCGAATCGCTTGCGGCGACTTGCCGTTGATCTCCGACGCCCACTGCAGCGCGACGGTCTCAAGTTCGGCGTGGTCGACGACCGCGTTGACCGCACCCATCGCGTGCATCTGCTCGGCGGTGTAGGGCCTGCCGAGGAAGAAGATCTCGCGGGCGAACTTCTGACCGACCTGCTTGGCCAGATACGCGCTGCCATACCCGCCGTCAAAGCTGCCGACGTCGGCGTCGGTCTGCTTGAACCGGGCGTGCTCGCGGCTGGCCAGCGTCAGATCGCACACGGCGTGCAGGCTGTGCCCGCCGCCGGCGGCCCACCCGTTGACCAGACAGATCACGGGTTTCGGCATGAACCGGATCAGCCGTTGCACCTCGAGGATGTGCAGGCGTCCGGCGCGTGCGGGGTCGACGGTCTCGGCGGTCTCGCCCGATGCGTACTGGTAGCCGCTGCGTCCGCGGATCCGCTGGTCGCCTCCGGAGCAGAATGCCCATCCGCCGTCCTTCGGTGACGGCCCGTTACCGGTCAGCAGCACGACGCCGACGTCCGATGACATCCGGGCGTGGTCGAGGACCCGGTACAGCTCGTCGACGGTGTGCGGACGAAAAGCGTTGCGCACCTCCGGCCGATCGAACGCCACCCGCACCGTCGGCTGCCGCACGCCGTCGATGACGTGGCGGTGGTAGGTGATGTCGGTCAGGTCGAAACCGTCGACGATCTGCCACTGCGACGGGTCAAAGGGGTTGTCACTCACGGGGATACCTTATAGATGCGGAAAACGGG
>NZ_LZJE01000019.1:0-821 GCF_001666865.1 Mycobacterium sp. E136 | reverse complement strand
TGACCGCTGCGCTCGCGGGCGGTGCCGGGGGTGGCGGTGGAGGCGCGGGAGCGGCTGGATCGGCGAGGGTCTGCGGCGCGGCGGCCATGAGAGCCGCGGCCATCCCTGCGCCCAGCAGCGAAAGCCTCTTCGGGTTGATGACGATCCTCACCGCTGCCCCCTTTCCGGGTCCCCATCTCGCGGCCGGCTTCCCGGCCTCTTCGACGGCGTCACTTTTGGTTCGAACAGTGTCGCAGAATTGTTACAGGAGTGCTCGCCGTGACGAAGAGGTCAATAACCGTGCCGTAGAGAACACGTTCCACTTCTCATTTCGTCGGACTTTCCCGAACCCGCCTCACCTGCCCCCATCAGTGGTGTAGCAATGCGGTGAGGGCACTAGACCACGTCACGTGAGGGATGCAGCATGCCGACTCCGAACCTTCCGCCCGGATTCGATTTCACCGATCCAGACATCTACGCCGAACGCCTGCCGGTCGACGAACTGGCCGAGCTGCGCAAGGTGGCGCCGATCTGGTGGAACGAGCAGACGAAGGGGAATCTGGCGTTCGGCGACGAAGGCTTCTGGGTGGTCACCCGGCATGCAGACGTCAAGGAAATCTCGCGCCGCAGTGACGTCTTCTCCAGTAATAAGAAGACGGCGTTGCCGCGCTACCGCGACGAGGCCGATCCGGAATCGCTCGAGGGCGGCAAGGTGGTGCTGCTCAACCAGGACGCCCCGCACCACACGCATCTGCGCAAGATCATCTCGCGGGCCTTCACACCGCGCGCCATCGAATCACTGCGCGACGAACTGCGCGAGCGCGCGGCCAAGATCGCCAAAG